>QOAV01000203.1 GCA_003972845.1 Gammaproteobacteria bacterium | reverse complement strand
TATTGACCCGGGCGTTGCGAACCATTTTCAGCCATCGTGGTAGAAATGCGGCGACCGCCAGTAGCGCCAGCGCCAGCAGGCCTTTGCGGATCAGTCCTTCACCGCCGGTGATGGCTTCCCGCCCGGTGTACCCCAGCCAGGTGTAGGCCAGTGCGCCGGGAATCATGAACACGAAAGTGGCCATGACATAATGGCCCAGGCGAATGCGCGTCAGGCCCAGGGCATAGTTCAGCAGATTGAACGGAAAAAGCGGCACCAGACGGGTAAAGGCGACAAACCGCCAGCCCTCTTTTTCAACGCCGTTGATGAGCTGTTTCAGGCGGCCGCCCGCTTTTTCACTCACCCAGTCGGAGGCCAGGTGACGGGCGATGACAAAGGCCAGCGTCGCGCCCAGAGTCGCGCCGAGAAGGTTGTACAGCGTTCCCCAGAGCGGGCCGAACAGCGCGCCGCCGCTGAGAGTCAGCAGGGAGCCGGGCAGAAACAGCACTGTCCCCAGCGCGTAAATGGCGATGAACGCCAACGGGCCGATTGCGCCAGTGCTCTCAACCCATTGCTGCAGGGCGGCGGCGTCAAAACGATCGCGATTCAGGATGACCGCCAGAATGGCGGCGATCAATGCGGCCAGCAGAAGCAGACGTTTGGTCGTTGCGCTCATGCGCTTTTCTCCGCGTCGGTATTCCCGTTGTCCCACTGGCGGCGATTGATAACGTAACCGGTTATTTTCTTGTGGAAGGGCAGAGTCAGTATGCCAGGCAGCCAGCAAACCTGTTCGGGAGCGCGGTAATAATGTATCCCGATGGTCATGTTTTCATGCCCGGCCCGCGGCTGATCCCGATAGGTGCCGAACAACCGGTCCCACCAGGGCAGGTTGAAGCCGAAATTGCTGTTGGCTTCGTCGTCCTCTACCGAGTGATGTACCCGGTGCATGTCCGGCGTGACCACGAACAGACGCAAAACACGGTCGATGCCTGCCGGTATTTTCACGTTGCCGTGATTAAACATGGCGGTGGCGTTCAGCAATACCTCAAAGACGATAACGGCAACGACAGGAGGGCCGAGCACCGTGATGGTTTTGCGAATTTGATCAGCATGGACAGGATGATTTCGATGGGATGAAAACGCGCGCCGGTGGTCACGTCGTAATCCAGATCGGCGTGATGCACCCGATGCAGACGCCAGAGCATCGGAACCGCATGCACCATGACATGCTGCAGGTAAATGACGAAATCCAGCGCGATGACCGCCACCACAGCCGCCACCGGGAAGGGAAGCGAATAATGGTTCAACAGGCCCCAGCCCTGTTTTTGCGCCAGCGCGGCCATGCCCACGGCAGCGGCCGGGAACAACAGGCGCAGCACAAAACTGTTGAGAAAAACCAGGCCGATATTGTTCAGCCAGCGAACGCCCTTGGAAGTCGTCAACGCTCGCCGCGGAGACAGCGTCTCCCAGATCGCCATGACGGCGAAAATACCGAAAAAAAAGCTGAGCCGGATAGTGATTTCGTTCTGGGTAAGAAATTCAGTCATATTTGTCGGGGCGGATTCATCCATCCAGCCGTCCTTTGGAGTATGTGTCTATCGCCTTGATTCGCCAGGCCTCAATGCCCTATACTGGCCAGAAGATCATGTATTCAATTGATCTATTGAATAACGGAAAGGGTGGCAAGTCAATGGCCGACAGACGATCCGGTTTCAAACAGCAACTTTTCAACCAGTTTGCGCGGGTCGCGAAAGCCGCCGCCAATGGCAACCGGCTGGAATTGATCGAATATCTGGATCAGGGCGAGCGCAGCGTGGATCAACTGGCCAGGGTTTCCGGCCTCAGCGTGGCCAATACTTCCCAGCATTTGCAGCAACTGCGTCAGGCCGGACTGGTCACCACACGCAAGCAAGGGCAGCGGGTTTATTACCGCCTGAGCGGCGCGGATGTGACCGAATTGCTGGCGGCTTTACGCAATACCGCAGCGCGGCATCTGGCCGACGTGGGCCAACTGGTTGATACCTATCTGACGGTAAAAGACGATCTGGAGCCGATCCCGGCGCAAGAACTGCTCAGCCGCGCTCGCGATGGTCTGGTGACAGTGCTGGATGTACGTCCGGCGGAGGAATATCAGGCGGGGCATCTGCCGGAAGCGATCAATGTTCCCTTGTCAGAACTGGAAGCGCATCTGGATGACCTGCCCGCCGACAGGGAAGTCGTGGCTTATTGCCGTGGGCCGCATTGTATTCTTTCGTTTGATGCGGTGGCGATGTTGCGGGAGAGGGGATTGCCAGCGCGGCGGCTGGATGGGGGATTGCCGGAGTGGCGGCAGGAGGGGTTGCCGGTGGAGCGGAGCGGATAATTTTAACGCCTGAGATAACCGAGCTGCCGCAGTTGACCGTCGACTTAAAAACGCGCTGTCGATGGTTCCGCGTTCTTCACCTATGGCGGCAGCAACGCTTTCTACACCAACGGGACCACCGTCGAATTTTTCCATAATGGCTAGTAGTACGCGGCGATCCATATGGTCAAAGCCCTGATTGTCTACATTGAGCATATTTAATGCACTGTCTGAGATTTCCTGGGTGATTTTTCCGTCACTCTTTACTTGAGCATAATCCCGTACCCGGCGCAGCAAGCGATTGGCAATACGCGGAGTTCCACGAGAACGACGAGCGA
>QOAV01000092.1 GCA_003972845.1 Gammaproteobacteria bacterium | reverse complement strand
AGACCAGCAGAAAGGCGATCAGGCCGCCGGTCTGTCGCTGCCGCCACAGCAGTGCCGCGAAACCGAAGGTCAGCACCGCATGCAGATCCAGTAACCGTAGCCACAACAGGGCCGGCGCCGCGGTGCTGAAAGGTACGCCAAAATAGCGCTTCATGAGCAGCGGAAAACTGATTTCGCCACTGCGCGCCGGCAACAGCGTATTGAGAAAATTGTGGTGCAGGGTAAGACGCAACAGACGCAGCCAGCTGATGGCGTAATCAGCCGCAAAATAGCGATAAAAGCGCAGCGAACGCACCCCATAGCTGAGATAGATCAGAGCCGCGCCCACGGCCAGGGTGGACAGCGGAAAACGACGCCAGATGACCAGCACCTCGCGCCAGTCGAGCAGGTACTGTATCCCGAGTATGTACAGCCCGGCCAGCAGCCACGGCAAGGCGCGCTTGAAGAATTGCATCGCCGGATTATGAATCAATCAGCCATGCCGGGGGACCGTTTTTGTTCACCGCGCAGAAAAACACGGGGGGCTGGAGCCCGGTAGAGAGCCTTGCGCCCCTGTTTTTCTGTGTTGCGGGGCTGAATATTGTACAATCACCGGCTGTTCATCCGCATGAACTCCATAAAAACTGACCGACAGGAAACCTTTTCATGAAAAATCCACTGGATAGCATTACCGGCACCATCGTCGCCGGGCTGTTGCTGACCATCGTACTTTATCTGTTCGCCAGCAAGTTTCTGGTTGCGGCTTAAGGAACCTCTGAATAAGTCATGACAAGTTCACGCTGGCTAAAAGCGCCCCGATTCGCCGCGAAGTTCGCCGCAATAGAGCGACTATTACGACTCATTTCGCGACAAATCGGAACACTTTTATCTCAGCCTGATTCTTGCCAGAGTTAATCAGAGGTTCCTTAACAGGGTGTTGAAAAAGGCCGTCCATGGCCTTTTCAACCACGGAAGCGGAAAATGCGATTTCCCGCTTCCTTCATTTTCAACGACTTGGGGTCGTTAAAAATGGCGGCACATCCCTGTACCGCGTACAGGCCGTTGAAAAACGAAGTTTTTCAACGGCCTGTTAAAAACAACAACATTCAACGGGAGACATGACATGGAACTCATTCTGGATCGCTGGTTACACATTTTGTCAGGCATCACCTGGATCGGCCTGCTGTATTATTTCAATTTTGTACAGGTGCCGGGCCTGGGCAAGGCCAAGGCTGACGGCACTGCCGCCGGCATTACCACCCACATTGCGCCGCGGGCGCTGCTGTGGTTCCGCTATGCGGCGCTGGCCACCTGGCTCACTGGCGTGGCCTATCTGATACGGGCGCCGCATCTCGGTTTTGCCGACGCTTTTTTGCTGCAGGGCGCCAGCGCGGTGATCGGCATCGGCGCCTGGCTGGGCACCGTCATGCTGTTCAACGTCTGGGTGCTGATCTGGCCCAACCAGAAAAAGGTGCTGGGCATGAAACCGGCCAGCGACGACGAAAAAGCCAAAGCCGCGCGCGTGGCGCTGCTGGCTTCGCGCACCAACACCATGCTGTCCATTCCCATGGTGTTCTTCATGGTGGCGGGAGCGCATGGCCTGGGCGTCTGATGTACAGCACCGTTTTCCGCAGACAGCCCGGCCGACCGGGCTGTCTGGTCTTAGTTGGTGAATTTGCCATTTTCCCCGTTCGTCTATAGAATCCCGCGTTTGCTTTTGAATTTGGCCTGATTTTGTCTTGAATTTTCCGGGCGCGCCCTGCTTGTTGATGCGGGGCGCGCCCGTTGCTTTTGGCGTTTTTGGAATGAACGAACATCTGATGCAGACTTATGCTCGCTTGCCGGTGAATTTCGCTCGTGGCGAGGGCGTGCGCCTGTGGGACACGGATAACAATGAATATCTGGATGCGCTGTCGGGCATTGCCGTGTGCAGCCTGGGCCATGCCCATCCGGCGGTGAGCCGTGCGCTATGCGAGCAGGCCGGCGCTCTGGTGCATACCTCCAACCTGTACGGCATCGAAAACCAGTCGGCGCTGGGTGATGCCCTGTGTCGTCTGTCTGGCATGGACAAGGCGTTTTTCTCCAATTCCGGCGCCGAGGCCAACGAGGCGGCGATCAAGCTGGCGCGGCTGTACGGCAGCCAGAAAGGCGTTGCCGACCCCGCCATCGTGGTGATGGATGGCGCTTTCCATGGCCGTACTCTGGCAACCCTGTCCGCCACCGGCAATCGCAAGATTCAGGCCGGTTTCGAGCCGCTGGTGTCCGGCTTCAACCGGGTGCCCTACAATGACCTGGAGGCGGTGCGCCGGGTGGCGGAGAACAACCCCGATGTGGTGGCCGTGCTGGTGGAGCCGGTGCAGGGCGAGAACGGCGTGCGCATTCCCGATGCCGGTTATCTGGCCGGGCTGCGCGACATCTGTGACGAAAACGGCTGGCTGCTGATGCTGGACGAGATCCAGACCGGCATGTGCCGCACCGGTGCGTGGTTTGCCTTTCAGCATGAAAACATTCAACCCGACGTGATGACTCTGGCCAAGGCGCTGGGCAACGGCGTGCCCATTGGCGCCTGTCTGGCCCGCGGCGCGGCGGCGGAGGTGCTGGGGCCGGGAACTCACGGCTCTACTTTCGGCGGCAATCCGCTCATGTGCCGGGCGGCGCTGGCGGTGGTGGAGGTGTTGGAGCAGGATGGGCTGGCCGTCCGCGCCGAAACGCTG
>QOAV01000142.1 GCA_003972845.1 Gammaproteobacteria bacterium | reverse complement strand
CAAACACCTTGTCTATTGATGTTCGGTAAGCGTTACCGCCCTCGGTCTCGCCTTTCACGTTACCGCGCCCATCCAGTTCCACCTGCAGTTCTTCCAGCATGCCATCATGTACCGGGTGTACAAAACCCATGGCCAGCGTCACCAAGTCTGCCGGAATTTCGGATTCGGAGCCAGCCACCTCGGACATTTTCCAGTTGCCGTTCTCATCCTTGTCCCATTGCACCCTGACCAGCTTGATGGCCTTGACGTTGCCGTTTTCGTCACCAACAAATTCTTTTGCGGTCGTTTCGTAAACCCGCTTTGCGCCCTCTTCCTGCGAGGTGGAAATACGCAGCTTGTTGGGCCAGTCCGGCCAGGTAACCAGCTTGTCTTCCTTCACCGGCGGCTCCGGCATGATCTCGATCTGGGTTACGGATCTGGCGCCGTGACGGTTGGACGTACCCACGCAGTCGGAGCCGGTATCACCGCCGCCGATGACTACCACGTGCTTGTCGGTGGCCCAGATCACGTCATCCCTGTCATGCACGCCCTGCACCCATTTGGTGTTGGCCTTGAGGAAGTCCATGGCAAAGTGAACACCATTAAGTTCGCGCCCCGGAATGGGCAGATCACGCGGTTGCTCGGAACCGCCAGTCAACGCCACGGCGTCATAGTCTTTCAGCAACTCACTGGCCTTGATATCCACGCCGATATGCGTGTTCGGCCGGAAAGTCACGCCTTCTGCCGCCATCTGCTGCATGCGCCGGTCGATGATTTTCTTGTTCAGCTTGAAATCGGGAATGCCGAAACGCAGCAGGCCGCCAATGCGCGGCTCTTTCTCGAAAAGAGACACATCGTGCCCGGCGCGAGCCAGTTGCTGGGCGCAGGCCATTCCTGCGGGACCGGACCCGACCACGGCCACTTTCTTGCCGGTCTTGTGCTGCGCTGGCAACGGTTCTATCCAGCCTTCCTCGAAGCCCTTGTCGACAATGGCACACTCGATGGTCTTGATCGTTACCGGCGCATCTTCCAGGTTCAGAGTGCAGGATTCCTGGCAGGGTGCGGGACAGATGCGCCCGGTGAATTCGGGAAAATTATTGGTCAGATGCAGCTCATCCAGAGCTTCACGCCATTCATTTTTGTACACCAGATCATTCCAGTCCGGTATCAGGTTGTTCACCGGGCAGCCGCCATGACAAAACGGTATACCGCAATCCATGCAGCGCGCGCCCTGGCGCGACAGTTCGACCTCGTCCAGCGGGATGACAAACTCGTCATAAGTCTTTACGCGCTGCTCAACCGGCGCATAGCCACGATCGTGGCGCTCGAATTCCTTGAATCCTGTCGGCTTGCCCATGATTACGCTGCCTCTTTTTCTTGTTTCATTTCAATCAATGCGCGGCGGTAATCCTGTGGCATCACCTTGACAAATTTCGGCAGATACGCATCCCAGTTGTCCAGAATGCGCGCCGCCACCGTGGATCCGGTGTATTCCAGATGATTCCGGATCAGCATCTTCAGCCGGGTCTCATCCGCGCCCAGCATGTCGCTGACATCGGCATCGCCGCCATCCGGCCGGATTTTCTCCAGTTCAACCATTTCCATGTTGCAGCGCCGCTCGAACATGCCATCCTCGTCCAGCACGTAGGCGATGCCGCCGGACATGCCCGCGGCAAAGTTGCGGCCGGTGCCGCCCAGGCAGACCACCACGCCGCCGGTCATGTACTCGCAGCCGTGGTCGCCCACGCCTTCGATCACGGCATGAGCGCCGGAATTGCGCACGGCGAAGCGCTCACCGGCGACGCCGCGGAAATAGCACTCGCCGGCAATGGCGCCATACAGCACCGTGTTGCCGACGATGATGTTTTCCTCGGCCTTGCCGATGGCCGAATCAGCTGGCGGATACACAATCAGCTTGCCGCCGGACAGACCCTTGCCCACATAATCGTTGCCTTCGCCAGCCAGATCGATGGTCACGCCGCGCGCCAGCCACGCGCCCAGAGACTGACCCGCCGTGCCTTTGGCGCGTATCAGAATCGTATCTTCCGGCAGACCCGCATGGCCGTATTTTTCCGCCACCCGGCCCGACAGCATGGCGCCGAAAGTACGGTTGTAGTTGTGTATATCGATATCGATGACTACTTTTTCGCCGCGCTCCAGAGCTGGCGCCGCCTGTTTGATCAGTTCATTGTCCAGCGCCTTGTCCAGACCGTGATTCTGATCCTCGCAGTTGTACTCCTGTTCGTGGGAATCCGCCTGCGGCGTCGCCAGCAGGTTGGAATAGTCCAGTCCCCGGGCTTTCCAGTGATCGATGGCCTTGCGCATGTCCAGACGGCCGGACTGACCGATCATGTCCCCGAACTTGCGATAGCCCAGCTGCGCCATCAACTGGCGGATTTCTTCCGCCACAAAGAAGAAATAATTGATTACGTGTTCCGGCTCTCCCTTGAAGCGCGCGCGCAGTTCCGGGTCCTGCGTGGCCACGCCCACCGGGCAGGTATTGAGATGGCATTTGCGCATCAT
>QOAV01000084.1 GCA_003972845.1 Gammaproteobacteria bacterium | reverse complement strand
TACTTTTATGGCCAATCCTCTGGCCTGTGCCGTGGCTGATGCATCAGTGAAATTGCTGCTTGATTCCCACTGGCTGAATCAGGTTGACGGGCTTGAACAGGCGTTGAAATTCGGACTTGCTCCCTGTCGTGACCTGCCAACTGTGGCCGATGTCCGCGTTTTAGGTGGAATCGGCGTGGTGGAGATGAAAGAACCCGTTAATATGGAAAGAATTCAACCCGCCTTTGTGCAGAAGGGCGTATGGGTGCGTCCATGATGGCACCGGACTTCACTCACTGGAACGGCATGTATGAAGTGGCGCAACACTTCTATACAGACCTGATCCCTGAACTGGAGGAAATGGTATTTCGCGGCGCTGCATCTGGCGACGACAACGAGCGCAAAGCCGCCAGAGCGCTGAAGGACAAAATGGATGAAATCCTGAACACGGATAACCACAAGTGGTTCCTGGGCAAGGTAGACCCCAAAGACGCTGCAGCGCGAAAGGAGGCAGCGAAGAAATTTAATGAGCAATACAAATAATCGGGAAAATCTCTGAGTCAATCAGAACTTCCCGGCATTTTTCGCTGTCTGTCGAAAGCGGGCCGGATCCCGGCCCGCACGTTTTTTTTAATAAATGTTATTTATGATGTATATTCGACGGTCTAGGCTTAACCGCTGAATAAAAATCGAAATCACAAAAAACTACCTAACCGGAGGATAATAATGGCGAAGGTAAAAACTCTTGTAGCAGCTCTGGGCTTGATCAGCCTGGGCGCAGTCAGTGTATCTGCCATGGCAGATGGCGCATCCATGGCAAAAGACAAATGCTCCGCCTGCCACGGCGACGACGGCAATGCCAAGGATCCCCATCTCCCCAACATTGCCGGCTTCTCTGAAACGGCTTTGCACGACATGCTGATGGAATTCAAGGACGGCGATCGCATCGGCGACAAGTTCAAGCCCGAAAACGGCGAAGAAACCGACATGAACAAGGTCACCAAGGACCTCAGCGAAGATGACATCAATGCGCTGGCGAAATACTACGCCGGGCAAAAATACATGCCGCATTTTGGTAAGGCCGACGAAAAGCTCGCCAAAAAGGGCGCCAAACTTGCGGACAAGAAATGTGAAAAATGCCATTCCGACGGCGGCACAAACCCCGATGACGACGCGTCATTACTTGCCGGTCAGCCGCGGGAATATCTGACCCGCTCTTTTGAAAAACTCAGCAACGGCGAGCAGCCAATGCCGAAAAAAATGAAAAAGAAATTCAAAAAGCTCAAAGACGAGCAGAAGAAGGCTCTCATCGAGTACTACGTGAGCGGCGGCGGCGCAAAATAGCGGCCACTTTTTCAGCAGAAAAAAACCCCGGGTTTCGGGGTTTTTTTTTGCCTGGCAAACGGTTCACTCATCCCTTCCAGCACCAGAGACGACCTTCAAAATGACCAAATATCCAATCTCTCTCCTCATGGTTCTGACCGCAGCGCCCACATTCGCCGATGCCGGTGTCGAGGCCGCCATCAAACAGGGCAACGAATTATGGAAAGAGCGCAAATTTGCCGAAGCAGAAGCCATGTTCAAACAAGCCATCGCCGAACACCCGGACGCGAAACGCCCGTATGACCGGCTCGCCGGGCTATACCTGATCCAGAACGAGGCCGGTAAAGCGAAAATGGCTTACCAGGACGCCATCACCCACGATCCGGAAAACCCGCGCCTGTTCCTCGGCCTGGCACTGGCCTACATGCACCTGAAACGATTTGGTGAAGCAGAGGCCATGACCCAGCGCGCTCTGGAACTGGACCCCAACTCACCGGCCGCGAAAAAGATTTCAGGATATCTTGAAGAAAAGATGCAACAAACCGAGGCTGACCCCCATAACAGTGGATCCGCCGCAGCAGGAGGCTTGTCAAAAGCCCATACGGCAAATCCCCACGGCGCAGCTGACAAAACTGACGCATCTGTGCCTAATCCGCACGCGGCGCAGCCCGGAAACGCCGCAAAAACGGATTGATTCCAGCTCGCCAGCGAGGTAGAAAGCAGCAGGTTAAACGAGAACAGACTATGGATATGCAATCTGCCATCCGCGCTGTCACCGCGCGCAACGACCTTACCGCCAGCGACATGACCGCCGTCATGCGCGCCATCATGACCGGCGAAGCCACCGACGCCCAGATTGGCGGCTTCCTCGTCGGCCTCGCCATGAAAGGCGAAACCGTGGACGAAATTGCCGCCGCCGCCAGCGTCATGCGCGAACTGGCCACACCAGTACGGGCAAACGGCGATCACGTGGTCGATATCGTCGGCACCGGCGGCGACGGCATGCATACTTTCAACGTCTCCACCGCCTGCACCTTCGTCGTCGCCGCCGCGGGCGGAACCGTCGCCAAACACGGCAACCGCTCCATCTCCTCCAAATCCGGCGCGGCCGACCTGCTGGAAGCCGCGGGCGTCCGCCTCGACCTCTCGCCGGAGCGGGTACAGCAGTGCATCGAAACCGTCGGCGTCGGCTTCATGTTCGCCCCGCAACACCACAGCGCCATGAAACACGCCATCGGCCCGCGCCGCGAAATGGGCGTGCGCACCGTATTCAACGTTCTTGGCCCACTCACCAACCCCGCCGGCGCGCCCAACATGCTCATGGGCGTCTACGCCGACGAACTGGTGGAGCCGCTGGCCCATGTGCTCCAACAACTGGGCGCCAACCACGTCATGGTGGTTCACGCCGAGGATGGCATGGATGAAATTTCCATCGGTGCAGCGACGAATGTGGCAGAATTGAACAACGGTGAGGTCACCACGCGACAGATCAGACCGGAGGATTTTGGCTTTGCTATCCAGAACGTCAACGACCTCGTGGTCACGGATGCCCGGGAAAGCCTTTCGGTCATACGCAGTGTGTTTGCCAATGAGCCTGGTCCGGCGCGGGATATCGTTCTGCTGAATGCGGGCGCGGCGTTGTATTGCGCCAATCTGGCCGACTCTATGGAAGAAGGCATTGCCCGGGCCGAAAAGACCCTGCAGAGTGGAAAAGCAGCGGAAAAACTGGATCAGCTGGCCGCATTCAGCCAGAAAATCTGAGCACTTTATCGCTGGCCCACGCCCCTCGTCACTCCCGCGCAGTCGTGGCCGCCGTTTATTCCACCGTCACTGACTTCGCCAGGTTGCGCGGCTGGTCGATGTCGGTGCCCTTGATGATGGCGACGTAGTAGGCGAGCAGTTGCAGGGGGATGGTGTAGACGATGGGCGCGACGCTTTCGGGGACTTCCTCCAGCTCGATGACTTCGGTATTGTCGTCGGCCTTGATGCCCGCGCCCTGGGCGGCGAAGACAATGAGTTTGCCGCCGCGTGCCTTGACTTCTTCGAGGTTGGATTTGAGCTTGTCCAGCAGGGCGTCATCGGGGGCGACGGCGATGACAGGCATGGCGTCGTCCACCAGCGCCAGCGGGCCGTGTTTGAGCTCGCCCGCGGGGTAGGCTTCGGCGTGGATGTAGGAAATTTCCTTGAGCTTGAGCGCGCCTTCCATGGCGATGGGGTAATGGGTTCCACGGCCCAGGAACAGGGCGTGCTGCTTGCTGACGAAGCGGTTGGCGATGTCGCGGATGGCGTCTTCCAGGGCGATGGCGGCTTCGATGTCGGCGGGCAGTTGCAGCAGCGCGCGGATGATTTCATGCTCGCGTGATTCGCCCATGACGCCCTTGCGCCGCCCCAGGGCGACGACCAGCAGCATCAGGGCCACCAGTTGGGTAGTGAAGGCCTTGGTGGAGGCGACGCCGATCTCCGGCCCGGCGTGGGTCATGAGCAACAGGTCGGATTCGCGCGCCAGGGAGCTTTCGGGCACATTGCAAATGGCTAGCGCATGGGCCGCACCCTGTCGGCGCGCCTCCGCCAATGCCGCCAGCGTATCGGCGGTTTCGCCGGACTGGGAAATGCACACCACCAGGGTATTGGGCGAGAGGACGTGCTTGCGGTAGCGGAATTCCGACGCC
>QOAV01000055.1 GCA_003972845.1 Gammaproteobacteria bacterium | reverse complement strand
CTAAACATAGGGAAATCTGACCATCAAACCGAAAAGCCATGTTGAAACAAAAACTCAAAGCCTTGCTCATCCATCTTGGGTTCAGCATATTGCTGGTCACCCTGCTGGTCGGTCTTGCCATCTATTTCTGGTTTCCCACCCTGTATCTGGGCGTCAGTGATTTCACCAGTGTCGCGAAAATCATCGTTTCAGTCGATCTGGTGCTCGGTCCCTTGCTGACTTTTGTGGTGTATCAGCCGCACAAGAAATCCCTGAAGTTCGATCTTTCTGTCATCGTTGCCATTCAACTGGCGGCTCTGTCCTACGGACTGTACGCTCTCTATCAGGTACATCCGGTTTATGTGGCGTTTAATGTGGATCGTTACAGCCTGGTTTCCGCGCGGGATGCGCACCCGGAAAAAGCCAAATATCCTGAGTATAAAGTATCGAAGTTCGACGCCGGGAAACTGGCGTACGCAAAAATGCCCGAAGACCCGGAAGCACGCAACGAATTGCTGTTCGATGTGGTGTTGAAGAATGAAGATGATCTCGATGCGCGGGTGGAATACTACGAACCCTACCAGGACAATATTGACCGTATTATTGAGCGTAGCCTCGATATTCAGCAGATACTGGCTGACGAAGCAGCCAGGTCTAAAGCGGCCGGTTTTCTGAAAAACTACGGAGATCAGCTGGATCGATTCGCCTTTCTGCCGCTGGCCAGCGCGACGCACAGCGCCATGATTGTTATTGACAGGGAAACCGGTGAACCGGTCTCGACGATTGATGTCCACCCCTGGGAGATCGAAGGGAAACAGCAGAAACAACAGAACGGAGAACCCTCTTCTGAGCGGTCGGAAAAGAAACCTGGCCCGAAAGCAGGGAAATGAATATTGAAAATACCGGTATTCACTGCATGGTAAATGTTCTTTCCAGCAGATGGTGAAGTGGCGGAATATCAAAATAAAACAGCGCAAAAACCACAATACTGAGGAATACCACATAGGCCATGTATTTCTTGTGCCGGTAGAGTTTTTCCGGGTGTTGCACGGCCGAGTCTTCGTCGAAGGCCATGTCCAGATACCAGGCGAACAGCAGGGCGAACAGCGGGAAGCTGAGCAGCAGTTCGATGCGGTCCTTGACCAGAAAAATGCCCAGGAAGAAGGCTGCGGTGATGGCGTAGAAAAACAGCGATATCAGTAGCTTGCGTTCGGTATAAAATTTGAACGAGCGGCGATACTGACCGGCTTTTTGCGGGTCGCCAATCATGCGGTATTCGGCGTAGCGCTTGGTGGCCATGAGGAATGCGCCGCCCATCCAGTAGGCCATGATCATGCTTGACGGCGGCAGCGCCGACGGGACGATCAGATACCAGCCCAGCAGCAGCCGGATCGGGTTGTTGATGGATTCTGACAATACATCCACATAGATGCGGTCCTTGGTGCGAAACGGTTGCACGTTGTACAGTATGCCCATGACCAGCAGCCAGACTTCGGTCCAGAAAAAGGCGGGCGATATGGTCCGCGCCAGCCCCAGACCGACCACGGTCAAACCCAGCCATAAACCCCATACCGTCGGCCCTTTGAGATCGGCCACAACAGAGGGAGATCGGCCACAACAGAGGCGCGGAATTTCTTGGTCGGGTGGTGGCGGTCAAACGGCGCATCCAGCCATTCGTTGATGACATAATTGGCCGAGGCGATGAGGCAGGTGGCGAATACGCCAATGACGATGCGTAGCAACAGACCCGCGTTGACCTCGGGCGGATACGCCAGCCATGCGATGACCAGACCCGGCAGCATGAAAATGTTCTTGAACCAGTGATCAATGCGCATGATGGAAATGTAGTCACTGATCGTGGCCGGGCGTCGTTTTGCTTCGGTGGTCATGTCTTTCGCGTCGTTTCAGAAAGCGCCGGAGGATACACGGATTACCGATTTCCGTACAGATACGAGCAGGCTGCCACAGCCGCCAGTATGCCGGCCAGATCGGCAGTGAGGCCCGCCGCCAGAGCGTGGCGCATGCGCTTGATCTGAACAGCGCCGAAATACACCGCCATGACGTAAAAGGTGGTTTCCGTCGAACCTTGCAGGGTGCTGACCAGATAGCCCACGTAGGAATCGGGGCCGATGGCGGGGTCGTTGATGGTGGCGGCCACCAGCCCGTATGCGCCGGAGCCGGACAGGGGTCGCAGCAGGGCCATGGGCAAGGCTTCCGGCGGCAGGCCGATGTGGGCGGTAAAACGCCCGATGGCGCCGACGATGATGTCCATGGCGCCACTCTGGCGGAACATGCCCACCGCCACCAGGATGGCCACCAGATAGGGAATGATCTTGATGGCCACCTGAAAACCGTCTTTCGCGCCCTCCACGAACACTTCATATACCGGCACCTTGCGCAGCTTGCCGAAACCCAGCAGGGCGATGGCCAGACCCGGCACAATCCACGGGCCGATGTTCTGGCCGTAGATCACCGCCAGCGGCACGAAGGCCAGCACCGCGCCCAGTGCCAGCATGGAAACCCAGCCGGGGTAGGCGGCGCTGGCTTCTT
>QOAV01000153.1 GCA_003972845.1 Gammaproteobacteria bacterium | reverse complement strand
CGCTGGAAAAGGCGGGTTATGAATCGGCCTTCCCCAATCGCCGAGCCACCCATGAGTTCATACTCACGCTAAAGAATCTGAAAAAGGAAACCGGGATCATCGCCATGGACGTGGCCAAGCGTTTGCTGGACAAGGGCTACCATGCGCCGACCACTTATTTTCCGTTGCTGGTGCCGGAATGCCTGCTGATCGAGCCAACGGAGACCGAATCGCTGGAAGAGCTGGATGGCTTCGTCAACGCCATGCGCGAGATACTGGAGGAAGCAAGAACTGACCCCGACAGGGTGCATGGCGCGCCGTGGACGCAGCCAGTGAAACGTCTGGATGACGTCAGGGCGGCCAAAGAACTGGATGTGGTCTGGAAGCCGGAATGAACGCGCCGCGTAACACCGGCACGCGCACGGCGGATATGGGTCGGCTGTTCCGGGCGCTGCGTTTTTCCTGGCAGGGACTGAAATCCACCTGGGCGTCGGAAGCGGCGTTCCGGCAGGAGGTCATTGCCATTGTTTTTCTGTTTCCCGCCGCGCTGTGGCTGGGTGACACCGGCGTCGAGCGCGCCTTGCTGGCCGGTTCACTGGTTCTCGTGTTGATTGTCGAATTGCTCAATTCCGGCGTCGAAGCGCTGGTGGACCACGTCTCGAAAGAACATCACCCGCTGCTGGGCATGGCCAAGGATGTCGGCTCGGCGGCGGTGCTGCTGGCGCTGCTCAATGCGGCGCTGGTCTGGATTCTCTTACTGATCTGAACAAGGAAAAAACCATGTCCGCCCTCATTTGTGGCTCTTTTGCTTACGATAACATCATGGTCTTTCAGGACCGTTTCAAGAATCACATCCTGCCGGATCAGATACACATTCTGAATGTGGCGTTTCTGGTGCCGGAGCTGCGCCGCGAGTTTGGCGGCTGTGCGGGCAATATTGCCTATAACCTGAAATTGCTGGGCGGCGACCCGGTGCCCATGGGCGCGGTGGGTACGGATTTTGCTCCCTATGACGCCTGGATGACCGACTGCGGCATTCCACGTAACCACTTGAAAATAGTAGATGGGCAGTACACGGCGCAGGCCTATATCACCACCGATCTGGACGATAACCAGATTACCGCATTTCATCCCGGCGCCATGTCATTTTCCCATTACAACAAAGTGTCCGATGCTGATGGCATTGACCTCGGCATCGTCTCGCCGGACGGCCGCGACGGTATGATCGAACACGCCAAACAATTCGTAGATGCGGATATCCCATTTATTTTCGATCCCGGTCAGGGCCTGCCCATGTTCAGTGGTGATGAACTGAGCGCTTTCATCGAGCAGGCCACATATCTCAGTGTGAATGACTACGAAAGCCAGATGATTCAGGAAAAAACCGGGCGCAGCCTGGATGAAATCGCTGAAGATGTTGAAGCCGTGATCGTCACCCTGGGCGGCAAAGGCTCCCATATTTACGCCGATGGCGAGGTGATTAACATTCCCGTGGCGAAAACCGGCGAACTGAACGACCCCACCGGTTGCGGCGACGCCTACCGCGGCGGCCTGCTTTTCGGCATTTCCCAGGGCTATGACTGGGTAAAAACCGGCCGCATCGCCTCACTCATGGGCGCCATGAAAATCGAGCATCACGGCACGCAGAACCACAAGCTCGACCACGAGGACTTTGCGCGGCGTTATGAAGAAAGCTTTGGCGAGAAACTTGTATGGTGAATTATTTCACGGACTGGTTGCGCTGGTTGATTGCGTCTCCGTCCCGTTTTTACGCGTTGGCGGCTTTATGCGCCGGTTTCGTTATGTTGTTCCTGACCCCGCCCATGCAGGTTCCCGATGAAGCGGCGCATTTCTACCGGATATACCATCTGGCTGAGGGTGGGATCTTCGCCAAAACGCAAGGCGGCATGACGGGGTCCCATCTGCCATCCAGCCTGCGTAATTTCAAACAGAAGTTTGATGTTTTGCCTTTTAACCCCGAGCGCAAGGTGGCGAAAGGGCAATATCGGAAGATGCTGAAGCAGGAGCTGTACCCTCACCTGCGGGAGTTTCATGGTTTTGAGGTGACGGCTCTGTATTCGCCGATACCATATGTGCCCCAAGTGATTGGCATCTGGCTGGGGAAATCCCTTAATGCGTCGCCCATCGTGCTGATGTGGTTGGGCAGGGCGTTCAATTTGCTGTTTTCTGTCGGAATCATCGTTCTCGCCATTCGTCTGATGCCGGCTTATCGTTGGGTGTTGGTGCTGGTCGCCATGCTACCCATGGCTCTGTTTCAGAAGGCATCTCTGTCCCCCGACGCACTGACCAATGCGTTTGCTTTTTTGCTGACGGCTTTGGTTCTGCGGTACACGTTGACGAAAGTGCCCGTTAATTTTTATGCGTTGCTGGCGGTTGTCGTTTTGCTGGCCGCGTCAAAAAACGCCTATATCGTGCTTTCCCTGTTGCTTTTTCTCATTCCGGCGGAAAAATACGGTGGAGTGAAACGATATTTTGCCGCCAATACTGCCATTATCGGTGCGGGCGTACTTGTGGCAGTCTCGTGGATTC
>QOAV01000124.1 GCA_003972845.1 Gammaproteobacteria bacterium | reverse complement strand
TCATGATGGCGCTGGCGTAGTGGGAACGTATTGAGCCTTCCAGACCATGCATGACCTGCACCAGCGGGCCTTCACCCGCTCCCCAGACCAGGTCGAGAAAATCCCCGTCGGGTAACTCGAGACGTTGCTTCCGTCCCGCATATGCTCTGCCCTTGAAAACCACGGGATACAGCGTCTGCAGATGCGGATTTTCGAGCCAGAAAAGCGGCCGGAAACTACCGCAGTCAATCACTGGCCAGAATCAGCTTTTGTTTTGAACAATCGCCCGAACAGGCTGGTAACGTCGAACGCCACCCCCAAAGCCGCCGGAATGGTAAACAGGGTCACCAGCGTGGCGAACGCCAGTCCCCAGGACAATGCCAGCGCCATGGGCGAGACGAAATGATCCATGCCGCCCCAGCCGTAAGCCGTAGGCAGCAGGCCCAGCACCGTGGTGGCGGCGGTCAGCAGTACCGCACGCAAACGCCGGCGTCCGGCCAGCTGTATCGCTTCGAAACGATCCATACCGTCGCGTATGGCGCGCTGTACGAACACCAGCAACACCAGAGAACTGTTTACCACCACGCCAGTAAGCGCCACCATGCCCATGGTGGAAAAAAATGACAGCGGCATGGGTTTCCAGTACAGGTCATGCAAATAGAATGACAGGATCACCCCCACCGCACCGAACGGTATCGCCAGCATGACGATCAGCGGATAACCCAGGTTGTTGAACTGCATGGCAAGGATAAAAAATATCCCGACCACCGCGAAACCGAAAGCGACAAAAAGGCTTTTGAATGATTCCTGGTTTTTTTCTTCTTCTCCCCCGTAATTCACCTGTACCTTGTCACCTGCCCATTGAGCCTGTTTCTTCTGAACCATACGGTTGAGTTCAAGACTGGTCAGCTGGGCATTATCCACGTCGGCAATCACGTTAACCACGCGAATACCGTCGATGTGGCGGATGGTTGTGAGTCCTGGCTCTTCCACCAGTCGGGCGATTTTTTCCAGCGGGATCAGGCCGCCGCGGGCATTGGGAATCAACACCTCGCGCAGCATTTCCATCTGTTTTTCGGGATTGTCCGGGTAGCGTATGGTGAGATCAATTTCCTCGCTGCCGCGGCGCGTGGTGGACACCACCAGACCGCCCACTGCCGCGCGAATATGCGTGGCGATGGTAGCCAGATCAATGCCCGCATAAGTGGCCAGCACCCGGTTCACCCGCAGCAATACCTGCGGATCACCTTCGATCAACCCACTGTCCACGGTGGTCACGCCTTTGGTGTTTTCCAGCAACTTGATCAGATTGCGAGCGGCCTGTTCGGCAGCCTGAGGGTCATGACTGGAGATTTCGGCCTCCAGCGAACGCCCGGTAGGCGGCCCGGGCTTGATCTCGGTATAGGCGATTTCCAGATCGGGAAACAGCGGCGCCAGGGCGGCTTCTATCACGCGCATGTCATCCAGCACTTCGTGGCCGGGACGCGCCACCGCCGGCAGGTACAACACGCGAATCTGGCCGAAACGGCCCCCGCGCTGGGTCAGCGGATCACCTTCATCCACTGAAATCTGGCCACTTTTCAGTATGGTGGCATCCAGGTATTCCGGTTTGATGCGCTTGCGGATCTCCGCATCCACCTCTACCAGCTTTTTACGCATCTGATACACGCTGGTGCCAGGAGGAGCCGTCACCCGCACCAGAAACTGATCAACACCGAACGGCGGGAACAACTGGAAAGACATCTTAGTCATGGCCAGCCAGCCGGAACCGATGAGAACAGCAAACGACAATATCAGAGTAAGCCAGCGCAGCTTCATGGCGACTTTCAACACACGGCCGTAGGCATTTTCCAGCCACACCAGCCAGCGGCGTTCTCCCGGGTGTACGTTGGCACGGGTGAAATCTGCCACATGGTTGGGCAGAATGAAAAATGCCTCGGCCCAGGAAAATACCAGCAGGGTGATAACGACTATCGGTATGGCGATGATGAACTTGCCGATCATGCCGGTCATGAAAGCCAGCGGTAAAAAAGCGGCAATGGTGGTCAATATGGTCGTTGTCACCGGACCAATCAGCTCCACTGCGCCTTTGGCTGCCGCTTTCAGCGGGTCCAGTCCGCGTTCCATGTGCCAGGTAATGTTTTCGCCAATGATAATGGCGTCATCCACCAGCATGCCCAGCACCATGATGAAGCCCATCATGGAAATCAGGTTGAGCGTGACGCCAGACAGATACAGCACCGTGAGACCGGCGAAAAATACGATGGGCAGGCCCCAGGTCGTGGTCAGCGCCACCGACGGCCGCAGGAACAGTATGAGAGAAATGAACACCAGCACCAGACCCACCAGCCCGTTATTGGTCAGGACGCCCAGACGCAGGCGGGTAAAGCGCGACATGTCGTTGAACGTGGTCACTGCGACATCGTCGCCGTAGCGTTTGGGTACGCCTTTGACGTATTCGGCAATCTTGTCCACTGTGTCAATGATATCCGCATCGGCCTTTTTCATGACAATCACCGACAACCCCGGCTCACCGGAAATGTCATAGATGGTCTG
>QOAV01000215.1 GCA_003972845.1 Gammaproteobacteria bacterium | reverse complement strand
TGCCGATCTTGGCGACGCGACCCACATCGTTGCGGCCCAGGTCAAGTAGCTGAATATGTTCGGCAATCTCCTTGGGGTCGGCCAGCAATTCCTTTTCCAGCGCCTTGTCTTCCTCTTCGGTATGCCCGCGGCGGCGCGTACCGGCAATGGGTCGCACGGTGACCTCGTTGTCTTCCACGCGCACCAGAATTTCCGGCGATGAGCCGACGATGTGGAAATCGCCCATGTTCATGTAATACATGTAGGGCGAAGGGTTCAGCGTGCGCAAGGCGCGGTAGAGGTTCAGCGGCCCGGCCTTGAACGGCACGGACAGGCGCTGCGAAATGACCACCTGCATGATGTCGCCTTCGCGGATGTATTCACGACAGCGCTCTACCGCGGCCTTGAATTTGAATTCCCCGAAACCGGAGTCGAAATCAGCCTCTTCCAGCGACTCCTGTTGCGTGATGGCTTCGGTGGGCAGCGGTCCGCTGATTTTCTCCGCCAATTCGTCCAGCCGCGCCTGGCCTTTGTCGTAAGCGCCTGGTTCGCCCGGATCGGCGTGGATGATGATGAACAGCTTGCCGGCGAGATTGTCGAATACCACCAGTTCTTCCGAAGCCAGCAGCATGATATCGGGCGCGCCGATGGGGTCGGGCTTGGTGCAAGCGCCCAGCTTCGGCTCGATATAGCGCACGGTGTCATAGCCAAAATAACCGACGAGTCCGCCGGTGAAGCGCGGTAGACCGTCTATTTCCGGCACGCGGAAGCAGTTTTCCAGGTCTTCGATCGCCTGTAGCGGATCATCCAGCTCGCAGCGGGATTTCAGTTCACCGTCACAGATCAGATCAACGCGGTGAGCATAGACTTCCAGACGGGAGCGGCAGGGCAGGCCGATGATGGAATAGCGTCCCCAGCGCTCGCCGCCCTGAACGGACTCCAGCAAATAGGAGTATGGCCCGCGAGCGAGTTTGAGATACACCGACAGCGGCGTGTCGAGGTCGGCCAGCACTTCACGCACCAGCGGTACGCGGTTAAAGCCCTGGTTGGCGTAAGATTCGAATTGGGAGCGGGAAAGAAGCATAAATCACCACAAAAGTTGGAAACAATGGAAAGCGCGGGAAAACCGGTATTCAGGCCGGGTTACGCCATCGCCATCGCAGGTTTGCAGTGATTTCTTGCATCAGAAAAGTTCTATGTGTTGATCCAGTTGCGCCAGCGAGTCTACCACCGCCACCGCGCCAAGGGTACTCACGTCCATGCCCTTGTTGTAACCGTAGGGTACAATGATGACCGGCATGTTGGCATTGTGCGCCGCCTGGGTATCGTTATCCGAATCACCTACCAGCAAACCGTGATCCGGCGTGATGCCAAAATGCTTACAGGCGTGCAACAAGGGTAATGGGTCCGGTTTCTTTTTTGGCAAGCTGTCGCCGGAAATGACCAGTTCGAAATAGTCGTACAGATCCAGATCCTTTAGCAGCGGCACGGTAAACGCTTCAGCCTTGTTGGTAATGCAGGCCAGGCGGAAACCGGTCTCCTTCAACTTGTCGAGACCCTCCACCACACCGGGATAGGGTTTGCTCTCGTCGGAGACATGCTCGCCATAGTGCTTGAGGAACAGCGCATAGCCCTTGTCGAACAGTCCGGGATCGGGCTCGCCGTCGTACTCGCCGGTGAGGGCGCGTTTCACCAGTGTGGCGACGCCATTGCCGATCCAGCTTTCAATTTTATCCAGCGGATGTTGATTCATGCCCAGCTCTTCGAGCATGAGGTTTGCGGCCAGCGCCAGGTCGGGCGCGGTGTTGATCAATGTGCCGTCCAGGTCAATCATGACCATGCGGATTTTCAGTTTTGTGGTGTTATTCATTGCATTATTTCGCTGAAACGCGGCTGATATTTGGCGTGTTGCGGGGCAGGGCGGCCGAAGCCGCCCCGGTAATCATCCCCTGTGGTTGACGAGTTGCAGGGTTAAACGCCTTCCAGTTCCGCCAGCATCTTGCCAACAATGGTGTCGTAGCGGTTGGCGTCGTTATCGCCGGGGAAGCCGTAAATTCCGGAACCTGCGACGAAGGTGTCCGCACCCGCCTCGGCGATTTCGCGGATATTGTCCACTTTGACGCCGCCGTCGATTTCCAGGCGTATATCCAGACCGGAATCGTCGATCAGCTTGCGCGCCTGCTTGAGTTTTTTCAGCGCGGACGGAATGAAGCTCTGGCCGCCAAAGCCCGGGTTCACCGACATCAGCAAAATCATGTCTACATTTTCCAGTTCATATTCCAGAATATCCAGCGGCGTTGCCGGGTTGAATACCAGGCCGGATTTGCAGCCTAAATCGCGTACCAGTGATAATGAGCGGTCAACATGGATGGTCGCGTCCGGGTGGAAAGTAATGTAGCTTGCGCCTGCCTTGGCAAAATCACCAATGAGCTGGTCAACGGGAGTTACCATCAGGTGTACGTCAATCTCGGCGGTAACACCATGTTTTCGCAGTGCATCACAAACCAGTGGGCCTATGGTCAGGTTGGGGACGTAGTGGTTGTCCATTACATCAAAGTG
>QOAV01000169.1 GCA_003972845.1 Gammaproteobacteria bacterium | reverse complement strand
CATAAACCAGAATGGCGGAGGCAAACGCGCCGGTCAGCACCGTGAAGCGCGAGCCCGACAGCTTCGCCGCCCGTTCGAAATCCATGCCGCCGAGCGCCTCGCCGATTTCGAAATGTTCCTTCGCAGGATGGTTCCAGCCGGGCTTCTGGCCCCATTGGCGGATTTCGACATTGGCGTCCTCGTCAGCGCCGACCGGCACATCGTCGAGCGGCACGTTGGGGATGCCGGCAAGCAGGTCGTCCAGCGTGTCAATGCCCAGCTCCGTGAGCAGCTCGCTAATCCTCTCGCCGGATACATCGGCCATGCAAAGCCCGGCGTTTTCCAGCGCCAGATCCAGCATCTGGTGGCCGATTTCCACTGCGTTGCTGTAATCCAGGGTCTTCAGGAAATGGCGAATATGGGCGCGCGCCTTGCTGGTGACAACAAAATTCAGCCAGCTTGGCGCCGGGTGCGCACTGGGATCGGTGATGATATGAACCGTCTGGCCGTTGTGCAGGACAGTGTTGAGCGGGACCTTCTTGTTGTCCACTCGGGCTTCGACGCAACTGCCGCCCACATCGGTATGCACGGCATAAGCGAAGTCCACCACGGTGGAGCCGCGCGGCAGGGTCATGATTTCACCGCGTGGTGTGAACACGTAGACCTCGTCGGGAAACAGGTCATTCTTGACGTGGTCGATGAACTCCATGGAATCCCCGGCGCTTTGCTGCATTTCCAGCAGGCGCTGGGTCCATTCCTGGATGCGCGACTGCTCCGCGGCATTGCGCTTGCCCCTGGCCTTGTACAGGGCGTGGGCGGCGATGCCGCTTTCAGCCACCTGCTGCATGTCCTCGGTGCGTATCTGGATTTCCACCGGCGCGCCATAGGGCGTTTTCAGGATGGTATGCAGCGACTGGTAGCCGTTGGCCTTGGGAATGGCGATGTAATCCTTGAACTTGCCGGGTATGGGCTTGTACAGGTTGTGCATGACGCCCAGGGTGCAATAGCACTGTCCCAGCTGTTTGACGATGATGCGAAAGCCGAAAATGTCCATGATTTCTTCGGCCGGCAGGTCTTTCTGCTTCATCTTGCGGTACACACCGTAAACATGTTTTTCACGGCCGATGACGCGCGCCTTGACGCCTTCCTGTTTCAGGCGTTTGCGGATGCCCTTGCCAATCTTGCGGATCAGGTCCTTGCGTTGCCCGGCGCTGCGCTTGATGTGGTCCTCAATGACCCGGTAGCGGTTGGGGTAGATCGCATGAAAGCTGAGGTCTTCCAGTTCGTGGCGAAACTGGTGCATGCCCAGACGGTTGGCGATGGGCGCGTAGATATCCAGCGTTTCCCTGCCGATGCGAATCTGCTTGTCGCGGCGCAGGGCGTCGATGGTGCGCATGTTGTGCAGGCGGTCGGCCAGCTTGATCAGAATGACGCGCAGGTCATCCACCATGGCCAGGATCATCTTGCGCAGGCTGGCAGCCTGGGCCTCGGCTTTGTTGCGGAAGTTGATCTGGGTGAGCTTGCTGACGCCGTCTACCAGATCGGCGACGTCTTTGCCGAACTGTTTCGCCAGTTCGTCCTTGCTGAAACCGGTGTCTTCGATCACATCATGCAGCAGGGCGGCAATGATGGTGGGCTTGTCCATGCGCATTTCGGCGAGGATTTGCGCAACCTGGATGGGATGGTTGATATAGGGCTCGCCACTGACGCGGGTCTGGCCCTGGTGGGCGGTTATGCCGAAGTCGATGGCGGCAATGACCTGGCCGATGTCACGCTGGTCGAGGTTGCCTTTCAGTGTGTTGACCAGAACATCGGCCAGATGGCGCGTGTCTGCGGAAGCCGCAGCCAGCGCGCTGTCGGATTTGCGTCGACCCGGCCTAGGTATCCGCGGCAGTCGGATGCTGGGCATCCGCCGCCGGTACTGCGGCTTTATCGACCGAGGCTTCATCTTGCTCCGTTGCGCTGACTTCTGCGATTTCTTCAGCAATGGCGGTGGGTTTGGCGTCCAGTATGCTGGCGTCGACCAGCTTTTCGGCAATTTCACGCAGGGCGATTACCGTGGGCTTGTCGTTTTCTTCCGGCACCAGCGGCTGGTATCCCTGCTCCAGCTGGCGGGCGCGCTTGCCGGCAATCAACACCAGCTGAAAGCGGTTTTCAACGTTTTCAAGACAATCTTCTACAGTAATTCGTGCCATGCAGTTTAACTCTCAGATTCAATCAATAACTCGGGAAGCCAGGGAACAACCCGGAGCTTCCTGCGCGAACCGGCTATTATAGCCGATCTGTTTCCGGTTTTCGCCGGAAATTGCCGGTTAATTTAACAGCAGATTGATGATGGAGGGTAGGGCCTTCGTGGCGCCACCCGGATTTCCGGGGGGATTGGCCGGTGGAGGGCTGTATCCGCAATAATTATTGACCGGGTTTTGCGGATTGTAGGCGGAAGGCTTGCCGAAGTCCTGTACCCAGTAGTGCCCGAATCCGGATTGGTTATCGTAGGCATGGCCGATGCCGATTTCGGTAAAGTCGGCTTTTAATATGTTGGCGCGGTGCCCGGAACTGCCCATCCAGGCGGTCATGACTTCCTGGGCAGTGTGTTGACCGGT
>QOAV01000219.1 GCA_003972845.1 Gammaproteobacteria bacterium | reverse complement strand
ATACAGGGGAAATTGTGAATGAATACAGCCGGTTGCATGGGCGCCACCAGGTTATGCGTCGATGACGCTATAAAGCTTTATGGGGTGTTCAGCGGTCAAGCCGGTGTTTTGAGAAACAACTCCATTTTGCCCGGGATATCCGCTGGGAGTGGTGTGTCTGATTGCTCCAGAATCTGGATCTGCCCGGAAGCTTGTTGATACAGCTCGTGGCGCTGTTGCTGATCAAACAGTTCCAAGGCCAGTTGCAAGTCTTCCGAAGATTGTGACAGCAGGGTTGGAATCAGTTCCTCTCTGGCGACGGGGGTATCCGGTCTCAGCAGGTCACATACGACAGGAGCCTGCAGCAAACGGAAATGCAGCTTTCGGGCGGTGGATTCCTGGGCCAGCTCATCCATGGCATGGTCATCGCCATTTGCTCCCGCGATGACTGCCGTCATCAATACATCAAGAAACTGTTCGAGGCTTTGTTTTTCGGCAGCGAGATCGCCGCTGAGACCACAGGCTTTTTCATATAACTCGTCGCATTTTTCCTTGAGGCCCAGAATGACTTCCGAGCCCACGTGAGGGCCCATGCCGGCGGCCTGGCGAAGCGTATCCGAAAACTCCCGCTGGAACTGTTGCAGCTCCACTTCGTCGGTGGCCTGGGCGTCGGCCAGATCAATCAATGAAACATTCTGCCTGTCGGCCGGGAACAAAGGATTGCGGTAACGGGTTTTGAGTTGTCTTTCGTGGCTGCCGGGCCGGACAGAAAACGGGATATCCATGAGAGTGGTGAGCTGGTGCTGAAAACTATCCAGCTTTCCCCGAAGTCGGTTGCAAACGAAAAGCATTCAGGTGGTGCAGGCCCATCAATGCAACCAGACGCCATGCCCCGCCTTCCAGATGCATTTCATAGCGCCCGGGGGCCAGAGGCTCCAGACTGCCGACATAGCGATCACCCTGTTTTTCCAGCAGCAGGGTCTGATCGTGGTTTTTGACGGTGGTATGGATCAGTTTCAGGGTGACGTACTTTTCCGCTACATCGCCTTTGGCAGTAATCAGCGCGCTGACGACGCCCTTTTCATAGTCAAAATCGAGGTCGGCGACAATGCCCGCCTGGCGAGCGTTATTGTCGCGCGCCAGCACCATGTTGATGGCTTTACCTTTTTTGTAATAATCGTCCTCGACCACGCCATCAAACGTCGCTGTAGCATAGATGCCCTGGGCCACATTCAGAACCACGGCTACAGCGGGTATGGCAATGACCAGCCATACCATGGGCTCCTTGTACCAGGGTCGATTCGTTTCTTGCGTCATGCTGATACCTCTATAATTCTGGAATCGGGCCGATAAAGCGCCCTTCTTCCACTGCGCGCAGGTCGGGGTCATCCTCGGCTTCGAGAATGAAACGTATATCGACGCTGCGTTTGTCCAGTTTGTCCGGGTCGGCCTCAAGGCGCACGACCCATTCGGCAACTTCCCCGGTCTTCACAGTCAGCTTGTCTTTGTCGGCAATCAGTTTGATCCCCGGCAGGCCTTCAGCTTTGGCGACAAAAGAGTGGGGCTTGTCATCCATATTCATTATTTTCAGCGTATAAACGTTTTCGATCAACCCGTCGTCGGTCTCCCGATACAGCATGTTGCGGTCGCGAATGACATCAAGCTGCAGCGGTATACGAGTGGAAATGGAGTATACCAGCGCTGACATCATGGTCAGCAGGATCAACGCGTAAACGATGATGCGCGGGCGCAGTATGTGCGTCTGTTTGCCTTCCATGGAATTTTCCGTGGTATAGCGAATCAGGCCTTTCTCATAGCCGACTTTTTCCATGACATCGTCACAGGCGTCGATACAGGCGGCGCAACCGATGCACTCATATTGCAGGCCGTTGCGAATATCAATGCCGGTGGGACAAACCTGCACGCACATGGTGCAATCCACGCAGTCGCCCAGGCCTATGGTAGCCGGGTCAACGCCTTTCTTGCGTCTGCCGCGAGGCTCGCCACGCTCGGCGTGGTAGGAAACCACCAGCGTATCGCGGTCGAACATGGCGCTCTGAAAACGCGCATAGGGGCACATATGCAGGCAAACCTGCTCGCGCATGAAACCGGCAAAGCCCCAGGTGGCGAATCCGTAAAAGAAAATCCAGAAAGTTTCCCAGGCGGACCAGCCAAATGGCGCGCGCGCCCACAGGTCATGGATGGGAGTAAAATAGCCGACAAAGGTGAATCCCGTCCACAGGGCAAACAAAGCCCACAGGATGTGTTTGCTGGCCTTGATGCGTATCTTGCGCGCATCCCAGGGCGCCTTGTCCAGCTTGATCTGCTTCGGGCGGTCTCCTTCCAGCCATTGCTCTATGCCCAGAAAAGCCTCTGTCCAGACCGTTTGCGGGCAGGCATAGCCGCACCAGAGTCGTCCCGCCAGCGCGGTGAAAAAGAACAGGGAGAAAGCGGCAATACCGAGCAGGAAAGTCAGGTACAGCAAATCCTGTGGCCACAGGGTCAGGCCGAATATGTGGAACTGGCGGTGAGGCAGATCCAGCAGAACCGCCTGCTGGCCATCCCAGCGCAGCCATGGCGTTACATAATAGATACCCAGCAGCGTCCACATGGCCAGTTTGCGCAGCCTGGCG
>QOAV01000138.1 GCA_003972845.1 Gammaproteobacteria bacterium | reverse complement strand
AGTCTGTCGATCGCCTGGAAGCCGGGCGGGAAGCGGTGGTTGTTCTGGATAATACGCCGTTTTATGCCGAATCCGGCGGGCAGGTGGGCGACAGCGGCAAGCTGGTCGGCGCCAATGCCTCGTTTGAGGTTGTCGATACGCAAAAGGCGGGCAAGGGCATCGCCCATGTTGGCCAGTTGCGTCTGGGCGCATTGCAGGTGGGCGACAGCGTCAGGGCCGAGGTGGACGAGGCCAAACGCGCCGATACTGCGCGCCATCACTCCGCCACCCATTTGCTGCACGCGGCCTTGCGTGAAGTGCTGGGCGAGCATGTACAGCAAAAGGGTTCGCTGGTGGATTCCGAACGTCTGCGTTTTGATTTCACCCAGCCGGAACCGGTGACGCCGGATCAGCTGGCTGAAATAGAAACGCTGGTGAATCGTGAAATTCGCCGCAACTCGCCAGTGGAAACCCGCGTCATGTCGCTGGATGACGCCGTGGCTTCGGGCGCCATGGCGCTGTTCGGCGAGAAATATGATGACGATGTCCGCGTTGTCGGCATGGGCGGGTTTTCCACCGAGTTGTGCGGCGGCACCCATGTGTCACGTACCGGCGACATCGGCCTGTTCCGCATCGCCAGCGAAACCGGCACAGCATCCGGCATACGGCGCATCGAGGCGGTGACCGGTCAGCGCGCCATTGACGTCATGCAACAGGAAAGCCGTTTGCTCGACGGCGTTGCCGCGCGCCTTAAAACCGGTCGCGATACGCTGGAGAACAAGCTGGATCAGTTGCTGGAATCCGGCCGCGACCTGAAAAGGCAGCTCGACCAGTTGAAAGCCAAACTGGCTATGAACGCGTCCGGGGATCTGCTTAAAAATGCGCGTGATATCGGCGGTGTGAAAATGCTGCTGGTGCGCATGGACGATACCGATGTCCGGGCCATGCGCGAGACCCTGGACAAGCTGCGCGACAAGCTGGGAGATTCTGTGGTGGTGCTGGCCGGCACCCATGGTGGCAAGAATCAGTATATCGTCGGCGTGAGCAAGCCGTTGACGGACAGGATCAAGGCGGGTGACATTGCCAGAAATCTGGCGCAGGCTGTCGGCGGCAAGGGTGGTGGACGCCCGGATATGGCGCAGGGCGGCGGTGGAGAACCTGAATTATTGCAGCAGGCTCTGGACAACACGGAAGCGTTCATCACTGCTCGGCTTGGCTGAGAAAGCTGGCCGGTACGATGACAGTTTTTACTCCGAAACTTGCATATCAGCAGCATCAACGCTTTATTTACTGCCCGTTATGCGATTAAAATCCCGCCACGCCAAACTCACGGGCTGAGCAGCAACACCCATGGCCTTGATTGTTCAAAAATACGGTGGAACCTCGGTCGGCACGGTCGGTCGTATTAACCACGTTGCCGATATGGTCAGCGCCCGCCGCAAAGCCGGTGATGATCTGGTGGTCGTGGTTTCCGCCATGAGTGGTGAAACCAATCGGCTGACCGAACTGGCGCGGCAAATCAACCCGGATGCCTCGGCGCGAGAGATGGATGTGCTGCTGTCCACTGGCGAGCAGGTGACCATAGCATTGCTCACCATCGCCTTGCACCAGCGCGATTGCCCGGCTGTGTCCTATACCGGGCGACAGGTGGGCATAGTAACTGATAACGTGCACAGCAAGGCGCGTATCAAATCCATTGACCATGCCGGTGTGCGGCGTGATCTGGATCAGGGCAAAGTAGTCGTGGTGGCCGGTTTTCAGGGTGTGGATGAGCAGCAAAATATCACCACCCTCGGGCGCGGCGGTTCCGACACCACTGCGGTGGCTCTGGCTGCAGCGCTGGCGGCGGATGAGTGTCAGATTTACACCGATGTGGACGGGATCTATACGGCCGACCCGCGTATTATCCCCGATGCGAGGCGCATGAAAAGCGTTACGGTGGAAGAAATGCTGGAGCTGGCTGGCCTGGGCGCAAAAGTGCTGCACTTGCGCTCGGTGGAACTGGCTGGTAAATACCGGGTTCCGTTGCGGGTATTGTCTTCTTTTGAAGAGGGCGATGGAACCCTGATTACCTACGAGGATGAATCCATGGAGCAGGCACTGGTTTCAGGCGTTACCTGTAACAGCAATGAGGCCAAGCTGACCATTACCGGTGTGCCGGATCAACCGGGGATTGCTTACCGTATTCTTGCGCCGATCAGCAATGCGCATATCGACGTTGACATGATTATCCAGAATGTTGGCGATGACGGCGCGACGGACTTTACGTTCACTGTCAGTCGGATTGACTATGAAAAGGCCATCGCCATATTGCTGGATGTGGCAAAAAAAGTGTCGGCCGACAATGTGAAAGGCGACAGGGATATCGCCAAGGTGTCAGTGGTGGGGGTCGGCATGCGCTCAAACCCCGGCATAGCGACAACGGTGTTCAAGGCGCTGGCGGATGAGGACATCAACATTCAGATGATTTCCACGTCAGAAATCAAGATATCGGTAGTCGTGAGCGAGCCGGAAATGAAGAAAGCGGCCAACGTGTTGCATTCTGCTTTCCAGCTCAGTGGAGAAGTATCGCGGGAAGAGGGGAAATGCGCCTGAAGCCGTTTTATGGCAAAGAATTTTGTCAATGGATCAGGGAAATCT
>QOAV01000211.1 GCA_003972845.1 Gammaproteobacteria bacterium | reverse complement strand
CCACATAACAAAGATCAAGCCCGGTCTGCTCGCCAAACATGGAATGAATCAGCGGAGATTTACTGTGCTGGATCGGATTGCCGACCACACAAAAATACGGCTGTTGGTTTCTTTTCGACATGGGCGGGTACGCGGCGTAGTGTTAAGTTGAATCTGATCATACCCAATCAGCGTAACAAGGTGAAACCATCGTGGCGGCCACCAAAGGAGAACCCATGCCAGATAAAAACAAAAGCGCGTCGCAGTTGTTTATTGACTGTCTGGAAAACGAAGGCGTCGAGTACATTTTTGGCATACCCGGCGAGGAAAACCTGGATGTCATGGACGCGCTGCTGGACAGCAAAATACGCTTCGTTACTACCCGCCACGAACAAGGCGCGGCGTTCATGGCGGACGTTTACGGCCGGCTCACCGGCAAGGCCGGCGTCTGTCTGGCGACACTGGGGCCAGGCGCAACCAACCTGATCACCGGATTTGCCGACGCCAACATGGATCGCTCGCCCATCGTCGGCATCGCCGGTCAGGGCTCTACCGTACGCATGCACAAGGAAAGCCACCAGATTCTGGATCTGGTGAATCTGTTCCAACCCATTTCCAAATACGCCGCTGAAATTGTCGAACCCGACATCGTGCCCGAGGTGGTGCGCAAGGCATTCAAGGACGCCCAGGCGGAGAAACCCGGCGGCAGTTTCATCAGCTTTCCGGAGAACATCGCCCACTCCCCCGTCAGCGACGCGGAAAAGCCGCTGAAGGCGCAAAGCCCGACCACATCGCATCCGCCGCCGGAGAAAATCGCGCAGGCGGCGGGCATTATCTCGGCAGCCAGATACCCCATTATCATGGCGGGCAACGGCGTGGTGCGCGCCCGCGCCGCCGACGCGCTCACGCGCTTTGCCGAAGCCCTGAACATTCCCGTGACCCAGACTTTCATGGCCAAGGGCTGCATTCCGTTCAGCCACCCGCTCAGTCTCGGTTCCGTGGGCCTGCAGGCGCACGACTATGTCGCTTGCGGCTTTGACCGCGCCGACGTGGTGATCTGCGTGGGCTTCGACATGGTGGAATACCACCCCAAACTGTGGCATCCGAACCGCGACAAGAAAATCATCCACATCGACCAGACCTACGCCGAGGTGGACGCCCATTATGTGCTGGAATGCGGCGTTATCGGCGATATTGCCGAGGCGCTGGAACAAATCGCGAAACAGGCGCAGCCGCATCCCGGCGAGCCCACGCGCGGCCTGCGCGAGGCCATCAACCAGGAATTGCTGGATTTTGCCGATGACGCCAGCTTCCCGCTAAAACCCCAGCGTATCCTGTCCGATACGCGCAAGGTCATGGCCAAAGACGACATCCTGATTTCCGACGTGGGCGCGCACAAAATGTGGATCGCCCGGCTCTACCGCTGCGAAAAACCCAATACCTGCATTATTTCCAACGGTTTCGCCTCCATGGGCATCGGCGTACCGGGGGCGCTGGCAGCCAAACTGGTTCACCCGGAAAAGCGCATACTGACCATCACCGGCGACGCCGGATTCATGATGAATTCGCAGGAAATCGAAACCGCCCTGCGCGTGGGCGCAGCGTTCGTCGTGATGATCTGGCGCGACAACGAATACGGCCTGATCAAATGGCATCAGCAACGCCGCTTCGAGCGCACCGGTTTTGTCGATTTTACCAACCCGGACTTCGTCAAATATGCCGAATCCTTTGGCGCCAAAGGCTACCGCGTGGAATCCGCCGACGCTCTGATCCCGACGCTGGAGCAGGCCTTTGCATCCAACACCGTGGCAGTGGTGGAAGTCCCGGTGGATTATTCCGAAAACATGAAACTCACCGAAAAACTCGGTAACCTGGTCTGTCCCATATGAAACATTACGACATTCAAGTTCCCGGCGCGAAAGCCAGCGGCAAACTCACCGTCACCTCGCCGTTTGACGGCTCGCCGGTGGCGACCGTAGACACCATTGATGCCGGCGGCGCGGACATCGCCCTGCAAAACGCCGCCGACACGTTTGCCGACCACTCGTGCTGGCTGGACGCCGCCCAGCGCATCGCCATACTGGAAAAAACCGCCGCTCTCATGGCCGAACGCTTTGAGCATCTGGTCGCGGTAGCCGTGGCCGAAGGCGGCAAACCGCTGGCCGATACCCGCGTGGAAGTCACCCGCGCCATTGACGGCGTAAAAAACTGCATCGAGTGTTTACGCAGCGAGCATGGAACCGAAATCCCCATGCGCCTGAATCCGGCCAGCATGGGACGCACCGCCTACACCCGGCTGCAGCCCATCGGCCCGGTGATGGCGGTAAGCGCCTTCAATCATCCGCTGAATCTGATCGTGCATCAGGTCGGCCCGGCGGTGGCCAGTGGCTGTCCGGTGATTGTCAAGCCGGCGGAAGACACGCCGGCATCCTGTTTTGAATTTGTGGCAATTCTGCGCGAAGCCGGATTGCCGGAGGAATGGTGCCAGCCGGTGACGGTGAATGATCTGGCGGTGGCGGAACAGCTGGTAACCGACCCGCGCATCGCCTTTTTCGGCTTCATCGGCAGCGCCCTGGTGGGCTGGCATCTGAAATCGAAACTTGCCCCCGGCGTGCGCTGTGCGCTGGAGCACGGCGGCATT
>QOAV01000037.1 GCA_003972845.1 Gammaproteobacteria bacterium | reverse complement strand
GCGCTCAGCACCTTTTTTACCCTGGTCATGTCCAATGTCGGCGCCACTGTGCTGCTGGTGCCGCTGGCGGTCAACATGGCCATTGACGCAGGCGCAGATCCGGCGGTCTTTGCGCTGACCGTCGCCATCGCCACCTCCAACTCCTTCATTATCCCGACCCATCAGGTGAATGCGCTCATCATGGGCCCTGGCGGTTACCGGGAGCCGGATTTCATGCGCGCCGGCGGTGTCATGACCATCTTGTTCCTGGTGGTGATGATGGTAATGATGAACCTGATTTATTGAGGCCGGTCCGCTGCAAGCTGGCATCTGCCGGCAGTTGTGCTAGATTTTTGATCACTCGCAATTGTTGTTCCGGCGTGACAGATATGAGTCTCGTAAAGGTTTTTTCCTCGCTGCTTTCCGCTTTGCTCGTACTGGGCTCCGCATCCGCATCGGCCAGCCCGCAACTGGCCGGCTGCCCGGTTTTCCCGGCCAACAACATCTGGAACACGCCCGTCGACAGCTTGCCGGTCGATGCGCATTCCGCCGATTATATCAACAGCATAGGCAGGGACGCCCATTTTCACCCGGACTTCGGCTCGGGTCTGTGGAATGGCGCCCCTATTGGCATTCCCTACAATATCGTCGGCGCGCAACAGCCCGGCGTCAGCGTTTCTTTCACCTATGCCGGCGAGAGCGACGCCGGGCCCTACCCGATACCACCCAACCCCGACATCGAGGGCGGCTCCGCGGGAACCGGCGACCGGCATATTCTGATACTGCAAAAAGACAGCTGCACATTGTACGAACTGTTCAATGCCCGCTATCTATCAGGCTCCGGCTGGCATGCGGGCAGCGGTGCGATCTTTCAGCTGAATTCCAATGCCCTGCGGCCTGCGGGCTGGACATCGGCAGACGCCGCGGGCCTGCCCATACTGCCGGGGCTGGTGCGTTACGATGAAGTGGCCGCCGGCGCCATTCAGCACGCCATACGCTTTACTGCGCCGCAGACCCGCAAAGCCTATGTCTGGCCCGCCCGGCATTACGCCTCGTCCCTGACTGCTGCGCATTACCCGCCCATGGGACAGGTTTTCCGCCTCAAGTCATCATTCAACATCAGCACCTACTCGCCCACCATCCAGGTGATCCTGCGGGCAATGAAAAAATACGGCATTATTCTGGCGGACAATGGCTCATCCTGGTTCCTGTCCGGCGCACCCGACCCGCGCTGGGACAACGACCAGCTGCGGGAGCTGAAACAGCTTACCGGCGACGATTTCGAGGCCGTGGACATCAGCTCGCTGATGCAGAATGTCAACTCGGGCCAGGTGAAATCCGCCACCGGAGGCGGCCACGCCGCGCCCATGGTTGCGCCGTGGCTTTTGTTGTTGCAGTAATCTTTCTGCACGCGCCTTGCCGGCCGACTTCAGCAGCCGGTGAAAGCGGTGGAATATAAGATCTTTCTAATATATAATCCGCCGCTTTTCGCGGGCGGATAACTCATGTTCCAACTCACCTGTCCCGGCAGGCAGTGCGTCAAGAATGATGTCCTTTCAGGACTCACTGTCGCCCTGGCTCTGGTGCCTGAAGCAGTTGCCTTCGCCTTCGTCGCTGGCGTGGACCCGCTGGTGGGCCTGTACGGCGCATTTCTCATGGGTATCGTCACCGCCTTCCTTGGCGGACGCCCCGGTATGATTTCCGGCGCCACCGGCGCCATGGCGGTGGTCATGGTATCGCTGGTCAGCCAGCACGGCGTACAGTATTTGTTCGCCGCCATCATACTCACCGGCATCCTGCAAGCTCTGGCGGGCGCGCTGCGCCTCGGTAAATTCATCCGCCTGGTGCCCTACCCGGTGATGATCGGCTTCGTCAACGGTCTGGCCATTGTCATTTTCCTGGCGCAACTGCAACAATTCCAGACTCCCGGGACGAACGGCGAAATGGAGTGGCTCAGCGGCTCGGCCATGTGGACCATGCTGGCGCTGGTAGCGCTGACCATGGCGGTGATTCATTTTCTGCCGAAACTGACCAGCGCCATCCCTGCATCACTGGCCGCCATAGTTGGCGTATCACTCATCGCCATCCTCTTCAATCTCGACGCGCGCTCGGTACAGGACGTGCTGGCCGACATGACCGGCAATCCGAACGCCAGCATCGCCGGCGGCCTGCCATCGTTCCACATTCCCGCGATTCCACTGAATCTGGAAACCCTGAAAATCATTTTCCCCTATTCTCTGGTGCTGGCGGGCGTCGGCCTGATCGAGTCGTTGCTGACCCTGACCCTGATCGACGAAATCACCGAAACCCGCGGCCAGGGCAACCGCGAATGCATCGGTCAGGGCGCGGCCAATATGGTCAACGGCCTGTTTGGCGGCATGGGCGGCTGCGCCATGATCGGCCAGAGCCTGATCAACATCAATTCCGGCGGCAGGGGCCGATTGTCCGCCATTGTTGCGGCGCTGGCGCTACTGGGGTTCATCCTGTTTGCCTCCGGCCTGATTGAACAGATTCCGGTGGCGGCGCTGGTAGGCGTCATGTTCGTGGTAGTCATCGGCACCTTTGAATGGGCCACTTTCCGCATGGTCGGCAAGGCGCCCACCGCCGACGTGCTGGTCAGCGTACTGGTGGCGGCAGTAACCGTATTCTACGACCTCGCCATCG
>QOAV01000232.1 GCA_003972845.1 Gammaproteobacteria bacterium | reverse complement strand
ACTGCTGCTGGACAGTTACGCCAATTTTTCCCTGGCGTTTACCCTCAAGCCGCAGGCCGGCTGGGGCTGGATGCTGTTCAACGGCTTTGTGACCCTGTTGTTGTCGGTATTGATCATAGTCGGCTGGCCTTCCAGTTCGCTGATCGCGATCGGCATCATTGTCGGCGTCAGTCTGCTTTTTGATGGGCTGACCTTGTTGATGCTGGGCTGGAAAGCGCGGTAGCATGCACAACCGGGCATGGACAAGGGTAATGCATGAAAAAATTCAAAACGGAAAACCTGGCTTATCTGGCGATGCTGTTTGTGGTCTTCGTCGGCGGCTATGTTTTCCTGCGTTACGCCTACCACGTGGCCGATCAGCTGCCGTTTCCGCAGGAGTTTGTGCTGGTGGTGCTGGGTACCATCGCCACCATTCTCATTACCGCCATGCTGCTCAACAAGCAGACCGAAGTGGAGCTGAAGAAAGAGCAAAGCATCAAGTTTGTGGAATTGAAATCCGAGGCCTATCTGAATTTGCTGGATCTGGTGGAGGAGCTGATGCTGAAAGAGACGGTGTCGCGGGATGACCTGGTGAAAATGCAGTTTTTGTCCCACCGGCTGTCCATCGTCGCCGCGCCGGGGGTATTGTGTCGTTACGAGCATTTCCTGCGCGCCTTCGACAAAAGCACGGACGACGCCAGAATTGACCGCAGGGATTCGGACGAAATCAATCAGGAGCTGGGCAAACTGTGCGTGGAAATTCGCCGCGACCTGGTCGGCGAGGTCGACGATGCCACCGATTTCAGCAGACTGGAAATTTCACGCCAGATTCAAGCCAATGTGGACCATTTGCCGGGGTAAGACTATTCGGCCAGCCACTCCGCCACGTCACCGGCGAAATAAGTCAGTATCATGTCTGCGCCGGCGCGTTTGAAGCCGAGCAGGGATTCCAGCACCACCGCTTTTTCGTCCAGCCAGCCGTTTTGCGCGGCGGCCTTGAGCATGGCGTATTCGCCGGAGACCTGGTACACGGCGGTGGGCACGCCAAACTCGTCTTTCACCCGGCGCACAATGTCCAGATAGGGCATGCCCGGTTTGACCATCACCATGTCCGCGCCTTCGGATAAATCCATGGCCACTTCGTGCAGCGCTTCATCGGAATTGGCCGGATCCATCTGGTAGCTGTATTTGTTGCCGCCAGCAAGATTGGCGGCCGAGCCTACCGCATCGCGGAACGGGCCGTAGAAGCTGGACGCGTATTTGGCGGAATAGGCCATGATACGGGTATGGATGTGGCCCTTGCCTTCCAGATTTTTGCGAATTTCACCAATGCGCCCGTCCATCATGTCCGACGGCGCGACGATGTCCGCCCCGGCGGCGGCGTGGGATTCGGCCTGTTTAACCAGTACTTCCACGGTCTCGTCATTGAGCACATAGCCGGTTTCGTCGATCAGCCCGTCCTGGCCGTGGGAAGTGAAAGGGTCCAGCGCCACGTCGGTCATCACGCCCATGTCCGGCAAGGCGTCTTTCAGCGCGCGCACGGCACGCTGCGCCAGCCCGTCCGGGTTCCATGCCTCTTCCGCGCCGTCGGATTTTTTCTCCGCGCCCACCACCGGGAAAAGAGCAACCAGCGGGATGCCCAACTGTTGCCAGCGCGCGGCCTTTTCCAGCAGGATGTCGATGCTCATGCGTTGCACGCCGGGCATGGATGGCACAACCTCGGTCTGGCTCTCGCCTTCCAGAACAAATACTGGCTGGATCAGGTCATCGCTGGTCAGCAGGTTTTCCCGCATTAAATGGCGGCTGAAAGAGTCGCGTCGCATGCGCCGCGGGCGGGAAAAAGGATATGAGGCCGGTCGGGTCTGTTTCATTATTCGGTCTGGTCAGAGGATGTGGCGGTATTCTAAATCGCATGGGCGAGCCGAACAAACAATACGCCGTTTTGATCCGGCCTGTCGGAAGAAGATGTAAAAAAACAACAAGTGTTGTAAAAACATACAGTTTATGTTTATACTTAATGCGATTGATTAAGAGTTGGCTGTATTTTAGGAAAAGGGCTGGTCTGTAAGAGTGGCGTGATTCCTGTGTTCCGGGGTCATTGCGACAGACAGACCAATTTTTATCGGATGAAAAAGGGTGTAACGACAGGCAGCCAGCACCTTGTCCGATGCGAGGCAGGATCTTCCCGGGGGAAGCAGTGGGGCTTATGCAAATGAGAACTTTGAAAATACTGATTATAATGGTGCTGGCAGGTGGTTCGTTGAACGTGTATGCCGGTGGCGGAAAGGATTTGAAGGGTGCAAACCAGCGTGATTGCATGCGCGATCTGAAAGGCGAATGCCTGCCGGAAGCTACGCCCGAAATGATAGCGGAGGAACCCTCTCCTGTGGTTATGGTTGAGCCGGAGCCAGAGCTCGAGACAGAACGTAACTGGTACGCCGGAGTGGGTGTGGGCGGCAGTGTTTATGCAGATGCCTGCAATGGGGCGGAAGACAGCGATGTTGCCGGCCGTGTGTCAGGGTGTGCTGGCGCTCGAGGATGTGGCCCGTTCTCAGGACGACGAGTTCCTCAAGCGGGGCATTCAGATGGTCGTGGACGGTCACGATCCCGAAGCCATTGAAGATGTGCTGTACTCAGAGATCGACAAGATCGAGGAACGCCACGAC
>QOAV01000025.1 GCA_003972845.1 Gammaproteobacteria bacterium | reverse complement strand
CCTGCCGGTCATTACCTCCGGCCTGCCTTCCAATGTCTATGATCTGGAGCGATCCATATTCACCGCCCTGGGGAATTACCAGGTCACCCCGCGCTTTCTCGGTAGCATCCGGTACTCTTACCTGAATGGCGACCTGAGCGGCGAGTGCACGGTGGAAAACGTCGGCTTCCTGCTGAAGGTCATTGATGTGACGGCGCATACACTGGATCGAACCTTTAATGGGTGCCGCTACCGCTTTGATGGCTACGCGAATATCCTGGGACTGTCCGGCAGCTATGCTCTGGGTCCGCATACCGCCATCAACTTTGGCAGCGTCTGGTCCAAGGGCGGTGTGCGTAGATGGCTCTATCGACAGAACCAGCTTTTTGTCAACTTCTCCTACAGACGCTGATGACCCGAATGAAAACCCTGACAAACATTGCAAATTGTCTGGCCATCAGCCTGATTCTCGCCTGCGTATCGGCCAGTGCCGCAACGCTGAATGCGGAAGTGGTCAACAGCAAGGATAAACCGGTAAAAGATGCCGTTGTTTACGCTGTGCCGGAGGACTCTTCGGTATTGAAAAGCGTCAAAACGCCAAAGCAGATTGATGTGGACCAGGTGGACAAGGAATTTATCCCCTACGTCACCGCGGTATACCAGGGCACAGACGTCAATTTCCCCAATAGCGACAAGATTCGTCACCACGTGTATTCCTTCTCCGATGCCAAACGGTTCGAGATCCCGCTATACACCGGCGCGCCGGAAAAACCCGTAAACTTCGATAAAGCCGGTGAAGTGGCATTGGGCTGCAATATCCATGACTGGATGAAGGCCTATGTATTCGTCTGCGAATCACCATTTTTCGCAACGACCGATGCCAGCGGCAAGGCGAGTCTGCAAAACCTCCCCGACGGCGATTACCAGGTCCGCGTCTGGCACCCGACTCTGCGCGGCAAGCCGGAAGATACGGGCCAAAAAGTCTCCGTGGCGTCTGGCTCCGCGCCACAAAGTCTGCATTTCTCCATCCGCGAGAAAAAACTCTGGAGACCCTGGCGCGCTCCCAGCTCTACATCCGGGGGGTATCGCTAAACGGCGCATTTCAAGAAATTTCAGTCCCGCCTGCTGTTTTTCGTCATCGGGCTGTTACTGGTTGCTCAGGGCGGCGCCTATCTTGCGGTCAACCGGGTCAGTCAGGACAGCGCCCGCAAACAGATTGACCAGGATCTGGTTTCCACTGCCCGCATATTTCGCGACACCCTGACCCGCCAAGGCAATGATCTGCTGGAAAAGGCCCGCCTGCTGTCGTCGGATTTTGCGTTCAAGCAGGCTTTCGCCAGCCGCGACTACGGCACCATGCTCTCGGCCCTGCAAAACCACCGGATACGGATGCAGGCGGATGTCATGATGTTGTGTACGCTGGATGGACATGTGCTGACCGACACGCTGCACCCCGATGACAACGAAGATTCCGATGGCGAGTTTCCGGTGCCCGGCCTTTTCGATCTGCTCATGGAAAGCGATAACGGAGAACTGGTGACCATCGCCAGAATTGACGACGCCGTGTACCAGCTGGCCATTGTTCCCCTGTTTACTCCGGAACCCAATGCTTTCATCGTTATCGGCTTTCTCATTGACGAAAATTTTGTGCGGGAACTGAGCGCCACCACCCGCGACACCGAAGTCTCGCTGTTCCAGAAGGTCCGGAACTCGAACTGGCAAATGTTCGCTTCCACCTTGCCGCCGAAAGTGGCAAGAGATCTGTCGGATCACATCCATGTCCTGACCATGCCGTCTGAGCAGACACGCATGATCACCCAGGCCGGCCAGCAATACATATCCATGCCCGTGCCGTTCGGAGCAAGCGTCAGTCCGGGCACCGCCTTGCTGCAACGTTCACTGGATCAGCAGCTTGCGCCCTATCACGCCCTGAGCCGTGTGTTACTGGGAATATTCCTGCTTGCTGTGTTGATGTCTCTGGCCGCCGCCTGGCTCATGGCGAGATCTGTCGTGCGGCCGGTAAAAATACTGCAACAGGGCGCCAGAAAGATTGCCGAAGGCGATTTCAGTCATCGCGTGGAAATTAAACAACGGGACGAACTGGGCCAGCTGGCTGACACTTTCAACGAAATGGGCGCGGGACTGGAAGAGCGCGATCGCGTACGCAACCTTCTGGGCAAGGTGGTTTCTCCTGAAATAGCGGAAGAACTGCTGAGCCGGCAAATCGAACTGGGCGGCGAAGAACGGGTCGTCACCGTGTTGTTCTCGGATATCCGCAATTTCTGCAGTCTGTGTGAAAAACTGGCGCCGGGGGAGGTCGTGGCGCTGCTCAATGCCTGGTTTACCCGCGCCCATGAAGTCATTGAGCGCCACGGCGGCGTGGTGGACAAGTACATTGGCGATGCGGTGATGGCCCTGTTCGGCGCACCGCTGGACAAACCCGACGCCGCCGGGCGGGCCGTGGGCGCCAGTCTTGACTTGCAGCAAGCCGTTCAACAGCTGAACAAGGAGTTGATCGCCGATGGCACGCCGGAACTGAACATCGGTATTGGCATACACACCGACCGCGTGCTCGCTGGCAACATGGGCTCGGCCAGCCGCCTGAACTACACGGTCATCGGCGACGGTGTAAACCTGGCCTCGAGGCTGGAGGGACTATGCAAATATTACGG
>QOAV01000150.1 GCA_003972845.1 Gammaproteobacteria bacterium | reverse complement strand
CAGTCCCGGATTTCGTCGTTGCTGCGGCGCGGGCCGTGGCGGCGGTCCATGAAAAACGAGCAGAAGAATGCGCGTAGCCGATCCTGTCGGCGGTCTGGCACCGCGCGCCGGTTGAAGCCAGCAGGCTCATTGCCATAGAGGCTGCCTGCTGGCGTATAGAACGTCAGTATGTTTTCAGGCATATCACCAATCTATAGAGATCTTGAAATATTTCAAGATCCTTAAAATAAAGTAACCGCGGTGATCAGGCCTCCCATTCCTCCACGGTGGGCGGTTTTCTTTTGGCGCTGAGCAGACGCCGGCCTTCCTTGCGGTCTTTGGCGATAATCATGCGCATGTCGGTCAGGTCGCCTTCCGGCTTGCTCATGCGGTAGTCGCGGCAAACCTGGCGGGCTTCCTTGAACGTGGCGTATTCATTCTCGAAACTGGGTTTGCCATCTTCGGATATCCTGAAAACAAAATACGGCATGGGTTTTTCCTCGTATATCAGATGGTGATGATTTTCCGGCAATGTTGACGGTGAGCGCCATACCCTTTAGGGAAGGTCTGAATCAAGTCTGGGCTTGTCATGAGTTATTTAGACCTTCCCTTATGGCTTATACGTCTCACTGATGATGAATTTCACCAGATCATCAGGCTGTACGATTTCTTCGGAAACATAGTCTGTGGTAACCGCGACGCCGGCGGCTTCCATGGCCTTGCGCGAGCCGGTCAGTAACGGGTGCCATGCCGGCAGATCACGCCCTTCCAGCAGGCGGCGATAGGCGCAATGAGCCGGCGCGAAATAAGCCTGGTCCAGATTCTCCGGCGTCAGCGTCATGCAGGTGGGCACCAGCGTGGTGCGTTGTGCATATTCGCCGCAACGCGCCGTTTCCCGATCCAGATAGCGACAAACCACGCCGGTTTCAACCACCTCTCCGGTGTCTTCATCTTCCAGGCAAAGCTGGCAACAGCGCGCGCAGCCGTCGCACAGCGATTCCCATTCGTCGCGGGTCATTTCATGGAGCTGTTTCGATTTCCAGAATGGCTGGCCGGACATGGGATGGTTGCGCTATCTTGAGGGAACAGAAAGTGTAACACGGAGAAAGACTCATGCGCGGAATGGTCCCGCCAGATCCGGCATCATCGGTATCACAGATTCGCTATGCCGTGGTCTATGTGCCCAAGCGCAGCCGCAAACGCTTCTCCCAGGGCTGTGTTGAAGTGGTCGATTCCGACTGGCAGGCCATGAGCAAGGCTGCCCCGGAGCAGCGGCGCTTCGCAGCACTGGTGTCCGGCCCGTCCAAATCCTCTGAAGGCCAGTTGCTGTATTATCTGGTGGAGTGGTTGGGGGAGGAGCCTTGATATTTCGTCGCCTGATACAAACACCCCTTTCGGCGAGTGGCAACAGCTTTGTCCAAACGGTATAGTACGGGATCGGAATCAATTCCATGGGAGAGAGCGGCGTTTTCAGAAAACTGCCGCTACCGAAGGCGCAACCGCCCGGAAACGCTCAGGTAAAAGGACTATGGAATGGCGGGGCTGCCTGGTCAGAAAACCCGCACCGACTCTGGAGAATTTCTGCGCCACGCACAGGGCAAAAGAATACCGAAGGGGCTAAGCTCTCAGGTGCCAGGACAGAGGGGCGCGATGTGGCATTGTGGTGCCGCGTCGCGCCCCTCTGCGTTGTAGGGGCGGCTTCAGCCGCCCAAACGGTGCATGAGCGTGGCAGGCTGAAGCCGCCCCAACAAACAGAGGAAACCATGACAAACAGAACACCCTTGTACGACACCCACCTGGAATGCGGCGCCAAAATGGTGGATTTCGCCGGCTGGGACATGCCCATTCATTACGGCTCGCAGATCGACGAGCACCACAAGGTGCGTACCGACGCCGGTATGTTTGATGTGTCGCACATGGTCATCACCGATCTGCAGGGGGGCGATGCGAAAGACTATTTGCGCTATCTGCTGGCCAATGACGTGGAAAAGCTCAAAATTAAGGGCAAGGCGCTGTATTCCTGCATGTTGAAAGAAAATGGCGGCGTGATCGACGACCTTATCGTTTATTACATGAATGACGACTGGTACCGCATGGTGATCAACGCCGCCACCACGGACAAGGACATCGCCTGGATGGAACGCCAGGCGGCGGATACGGATGTTCAGATCCAGCCGCGCCGGGATCTGGGCATGATCGCCATACAGGGCCCCAATGCCCGGGAAAAGACCCTGCCGCTGCTGCCGGAGGAACTGCGCGAAGCAGCCGGGCAGCTCGAACCTTTCCATGCCGCCACCAATGGCGAATGGTTCGTCGGACGCACGGGTTATACCGGCGAAGATGGTTTCGAAGTACTGCTGCCGGAAAACCAGGTAATCGCCCTGTGGAACGCACTGGCCGGAGCCGGTGTACGCTCCTGCGGACTGGGTGCGAGAGACACCCTGCGCCTGGAGGCCGGCATGAATCTCTATGGCGCCGACATGGACGAAGACACTTCCCCGCTGGAATCAGGCCTCGCCTGGACGGTGCCCCTGGGCAACCTGGAACGCGATTTCATCGGCCGCAGCGCACTGGTGGTGCAGAAGGTCAGCGGCGGCCTGCCTTTGTTCACCGGTGTGCTGCTGGAAGGCAAGGGCGTTCTGCGCAATCATCAGAAACTGTATGACGGCGAACGCG
>QOAV01000202.1 GCA_003972845.1 Gammaproteobacteria bacterium | reverse complement strand
TGAGAACCCGGCGCTATGTTGACCGGCGCATTGGCATTGAAGCCCACGGCGTAGCGCTCGCCATCCAGTGCTTTTGTGTACAGGGTCCAGTCGCCTTCCGGCAGTATCCAGATGGATGTGAAATAATGCTGCAACATGGCTACCCAGCCGGACCTGGCTTTTCGGGTCAGCGGCTTTTCCAGGATTTCGTCATATTTCAGCTTCTGAAACTTGTCGCTGGGCGTATACATGGCCGCACCCGTATAACTCCGGTCGGTGCTGGTCAGGCCCGGCTTGTGTTTCGCCATGTGCTTGCGCACCAGCTGGCCGTAGGGGTAAACGGCCAGGCTCTTGCCCGACTGATTGTTGATGCGGTATCTGACCTGGATCAGATAGTGATCCGGCGTGAAAACATACTCCTTTATATACTGTACGCCGTTGGCGTCATTCCAGTACAACGGCACCACCAGTTCGCCGTCTTTGCCCATTTCATAGTGATCGGCTTTCGCCGTGTAGACGGTCTTGTGGTTGGGATAGCTTCCGGCGCGTCCGATAAGCCCGCTCTGGGCAACATACCACTCCGGCGGAATGTCGCTCATCAGCACCGTGGGCTGGTCAGGCTGGTCCACCGAAACCGGGTATTTCTTCAATTTGAGTATGCGCACATCGCCGCCAAAGGTGTCGATCTCGATGTCGTAGACGTCGGTGCTGACGTGAATGCGCCGGGCGCTGTCTTTTCTCTGTTTCATCGCAGATTCAGCCCGGGCAACTGCATCACCAGCCAGACTCGGGACTGACAGATCGTCAGCCGGTGCAGAGCCTGGTGCTGGTATCGGCGTTGGCGTTGGCATTTCCGCACCCGCGCCTTTTTGTTGCGTTGTGGCAACCGCTGCAGGCTGGTTCGGCATATACTGTTCCTGCCATTTCTGCCAGATCAGAAAAAGCGTGAAGAAAAGCGCTACCAGCAAAAGGGTACGTTGGTTATCCATTCAGCTGTTCTCGAGAGTTTTCGTTATCGACAGAATGCCGGCAACCAGAGTTGAAGCCGGGGTTAACGGGATCGTAACCGCCAGCTGACCAGGGGTGACAGCGTAATATTCGTTTACCGGCTTTCAGAGCACCGATCAATATGCCATGCGTTTCAATGGCTTCCACCGCATAATCCGAGCAGGAAGGGTAATAACGGCAGCTATTGCCGAAAATGGGCGAGACCAGAAACTTGTACCATCGCAGCAGGCGGATAACTAGTTTACGCATCGTGAAAGCAGCTCTTGCCATAATTTCCTGAGTGACTGGTACAGAACGCGGTTATCGGCGTTGACCACCGCGGACCGCACCGTGACGACCAGATCGCAGCCGGACAAATTTTCATGCCTGAAAGATTCCCGTATGATTCGTTTCAGCCGATTGCGCTGTATCGACGTTCTGACTGCTTTTTTTGAAACAGCCGTACCCAGCCTCGAAACTTCCAGCTGATTGGGCTGGTAGCGTATGACAAAATATTTATTGGAAATACTGCGAGCGTTGGAAAACATCCGCCGGTAATCCGACGGACGGGTCAATCGCTTTGATCTGCTGAAACTCCGATTTGCTGACAAGCGGCATTATGCGCTCAGTCTGGCGCGACCTTTCGCGCGACGAGCACGCAATACCGCGCGACCACCGCGAGTCGCTTTTCGGGCGCGAAAACCGTGAGTACGCTTGCGCTTCAGTACGCTTGGCTGAAAAGTACGTTTCATGACTAAAAAACCCTGATAAAAATAAAAAGTTGTCTTCCCGAACAGTCGCCGCCAGCCGTCTCGACAGCGCCTGCCTGTCGACCCGTTCCAGCGCTGATGTAAAAGGGCGCGAAATGTAATGATTTCGAGCTGCCATGTCAATGTTCATAAGGATTTAAATGTCATTTACCCTGTGGATAACTTTTAACATTCGGAGTAGAATTCCTCCCCCCTGATCAGTGGCAAAGCTTCAGTAGCGAATTGTGGCATTGATAATCAAACGGCCTGCGATCAGGGAGCCAGGGAGTCTCTGCCAGGTTTCTGTTGAATATCATTTGCAGCGACGCCTTTGAGGGAGAAGATGTGACGACTGCGGCGACAGTATCGTCCACTGCAGTCGACCATCAATAATCAAAAAATACGTTTCATACAGATCAAAACTCATGAGCCTTTGGAATGATTGTCTTAGCAGGATGGAGAGCGAACTTTCTCCGGACCAATTCAACACCTGGCTGAGGCCTCTTCATGCCCTCGAGAACCCCGGCAAGTTGACCCTGCTGGCGCCGAACCGGTTTGTCGCAGACTGGGTCAAGGAAGAGTATCTGGAGCGCATTTCCGAAATAGCCAGCTTTTTTTCCGACATCGAGCCCGTTGTCAAGATCGAAGTGGGCACTGGCCATTCGACCAAATCAAAAACCGACGCCCGCAAAAAGTCCTCGCCAGTCAGCGAAACCGCGAGCAAGGACAAGCTGCAGGTTGGCCGGCTCAACCCTGGCTTCACCTTCAACACCCATGTTGAAGGAAAATCCAACCAGTTCGCCAGGGCTGCCACCGCCCAGGTGGGGGAAAACCCCGGCACCATGTACAACCCGTTATTTATCTACGGTGGCGTCGGCCTGGGAAAAACCCACCTCATGCAGGCAGCAGGTAACTATATCAGCCAGCATGATGCCGATGCCCAGGTTGCTTACCTGACGGCTGAGGATTTTGTCAA
>QOAV01000021.1 GCA_003972845.1 Gammaproteobacteria bacterium | reverse complement strand
CTCCAGCTGGTGTGCCGAGCCGGTGCCAAACAGGATGGCGCGCAGGGCGTTACGCTGTACTTCCACCGGTATCGCCGCGCTGGGGTCGGTGATTAGGGTTACCGCGCTGGTCAGCGGATAGACATGCGTCACCTGCCCCATGACGCCATCGGCGTCGATTACCGATTGCCCCACATAAACCCCGCGCTGACTGCCCTTGTCGATAATGATGCGTTGACTGAAGGCCTCCAGGCTGACTTCCAGCAGCTCGGCCATGAGGTATTTGTTGGCCGTGCGCCGGGCGGCGGCGAACAGTTTGCGCAAGCGCGCATTTTCTGCGCGCAAGGCCTCAAACTGCTGCGCCTTGGTCTGCAGCAACAGGTTTTGCTGCTCGAGCCAGACCAGGCGGGCATTCAGTTTACTGCGCTCGGTAAGCACACCGCTGGTAGCCCGCCCCAGTTTTGACGGCAAAGCGCCCACCACCTGTATCGGATAGATCAGATAAGTCATGGCGGACCTGACCTTCTCCAGATAAGTGGATTTATGATCCGTAACCAGCAACAGCAGGGAAAGTACAATGCAGACAAAAAACGCCAGGAAGCTGGATGGGGCGCCGCGTCGGTCTTCCTGGAATGAATCCATACCCGGAAGTTACTCGTGGGTGAACACGTCTCCCAGGGATTCGATTTCATCCAGGGCACGGCCGCAACCGCGAGCAACGCAAGTCAGGGGGTCTTCCGCCACGATCACCGGCAGGCCGGTCTCGTCCATCAGACGTTGATCCAGATCGCGCAACAGGGCGCCACCACCGGCAACCACCATGCCTTTTTCGGCGATGTCCGCTGAAATTTCCGGCGGCGCCTGCTCCAGCGCGACACGAATGGCGTCGACGATGGTCGTCAGCGGGTCAGAAATCGCCTGATAGACCTCATCACTGCGCACAGCAACGCTGCGCGACAGGCCCTCGGCCAGATCCCGGCCCTTGACCTCGATTTCCCGTACTTCCGACTTCGACCAGGCGGTGCCAATGGATTTCTTGATGCGCTCGGCCGTGGCTTCGCCGATCAGTACGCCATGACGCCGGCGCATATAGCTGACAATGGCTTCGTCAAAAGTATCGCCAGCCACGCGTAGTGAATTGGAATAGACGATACCGCCCAGCGACATGATCCCGACCTCGGTCGTGCCACCGCCGATATCCAGCACCATGGAGCCGGTGGGCTCGGAGATGGGCAGGTCGCAGCCGATGGCCACCGCCATGGGTTCCTCGATCAAATGCACTTCGCGCGCACCCGCGCCCAAAGCAGATTCCTTGATCGCGCGCCGCTCCACCTGGGTGGAGCCGCAAGGCACGCAAATGACAATACGGGGGCTGGGCCGGAAATAACGATTCTCCAGCGCCTTGCGAATAAAATACTTGAGCATGACCTCGGTCACGGTGAAGTCAGCAATAACGCCATCTTTCATGGGACGAATGGCGCGAATGTTTGCCGGTGTGCGACCGAGCATTGCCTTCGCATCCAGCCCCACAGCCAGCACCGACTTGGGGCTGGGCCCACCGGGCATTTCCCGTATAGCTACCACTGATGGCTCGTCCAGGATGATACCCTTGTCTTTCACATAGATAAGTGTATTCGCCGTACCAAGATCTATGGCCAGATCATTGGAAAATAAACCGAGAAATCGTTTAAACATTGAGTTAAGTCAGGCGCCGTTTGGTTTGAATTAGTATCATGAGTGGCAGGGATAATGGGCAACAGTACGCTCCGCAAGGCATGTTGAACCCTGACGAAATACCCGGATAGTCCAGCAAAGCTCCGAATCAAGCCCCCGAGGTTCCCTCCCCCGTAAAAGGCGCTAAATGTAACAACGCAGCCGCATCTATTCAACCGCGATCTATTCAACGCCAACAGGCCATATGCTAGACTGCGCCGTCGATCCGCAGCAAATGAAAACATCCCATGAAACTCAACGAAAACGAAGTCGAGAACATTGCCCATCTGGCGCGGGTGGAGATCAGCGCTGCAGAAGCCGCTGCCTATGCCGCCGATCTGTCCAGCATTCTGCAGCTGGTGGCGCAGATGAATGCGGTGGACACTGATTCCATCAAGCCCATGGCACACCCGCACGAGGCGCCATTGCGCTTGCGTGAGGACGAAGTGACAGAAACCAATCAACGGGAAAAACTCATGGCCAATGCGCCCCTGGCCGAAAAAGGTCTGTTTCTCGTACCCAAAGTCATCGAATAATTCACATGCATAACAAAACCATCTGCGAACTGGCCACTGCGCTGCGCGACGGCGCCTTTTCCAGTGAGGAGCTGACCCGGCACTATCTGGATCGCATCCATAAGCACCAGCAGCTGAATGCCTTCATTACCATTGATGAAAAAGGCGCGCTGGCAGCGGCCCGATCCGCTGATCAGCGCCTTGCTGCTGGCGACGCCGGCCCCATGACCGGCATTCCGGTGGCGCAAAAAGACATCTTCTGCACCGACGGCCTGCGCACCACCTGCGGCTCGAAAATGCTGGAAAACTTCGTCCCGCCCTACAACGCCACGGTGATCGAAAAATTCCACGCCGCCGGCGCGGTCACGCTGGGCAAGACCAACATGGACGAATTCGCCATGGGTTCGTCCAGCGAGACCTCATTTTTCGGCCCGGTAAAAAACCCCTGGGACAACCAGGCCGTGCCCGGCGGTTCGTCCGGCGGTTCCGCA
>QOAV01000123.1 GCA_003972845.1 Gammaproteobacteria bacterium | reverse complement strand
TACCCAATATATATCGGCGCAGGCCTGTTGGCGCGCTCCGAGTTGATCGCTGATAACATCCACGGGAAACAGGTGCTGGTGGTCAGCAACGAAACTGTTGCTCCACTGTATCTTCAAAAAGTCCTGGATTCTCTGACATCATTTAAAGTGCACGTAACCGTTTTGCCCGACGGAGAGCAATACAAGAATCTGGATGTCCTCAACAGTATTTTTGACAAGCTTTTGTCAGTGCCATGTAGTCGTGACGTCACCATCATTGCGCTTGGCGGCGGCGTGGTGGGAGATATCACGGGTTTTGCCGCTGCCAGTTACCAGCGCGGCGTCGATTTCATACAAATACCAACTACCCTGCTGGCTCAGGTAGACTCATCCGTGGGCGGCAAAACAGCAGTAAACCATCCGCTGGGTAAAAACATGATCGGGGCGTTCTATCAGCCGAAAGCAGTGATCGCCGATATTGACACGCTGAAAACACTGGATGATCGCCAGTTGTCTGCGGGGCTGGCTGAGGTGATCAAATATGGCCTGATTCGAGATGCGTCTTTTTTCCGCTGGCTGGAAAAGAATATGAACGCCCTCACCAACCGGAGCGAGGATGCCCTGACCCACGCCATAGAAGAGTCCTGTCAGATTAAGGCGGAAGTCGTCGCTGCCGACGAACGTGAAGGAGGCCTGCGCGCGATACTAAACCTGGGCCATACTTTTGGTCATGCCATCGAAACCGCCATGGGGTATGGCAACTGGCTACACGGCGAGGCAATAGGCGCGGGTATGGTGGCCGCGGCCGAAATGTCCCAGCGTATGGGCTGGCTGGAATCTGAGGACGTAGAGCGCGCTATTAGCCTGATAAAGCTCGCCGGTCTGCCCATACAGGGGCCAAACAAGCTTGATGCCGGGAAAATGATCGAGTTGATGCAGGTGGACAAAAAAGTCCAGGACGGCCGCATACGTCTGATATTGCTCAAGTCCATAGGTCAGGCGGTCATCACCGATGACTATTCCCGGGAGACTCTGACGCAAACAATCGAGCACTGTCGAGCCGCCGCATGAGTAAGCTGGCTCATTACGCTTCCTATCCGGGCCTGTCCAGGGGGCGATTATATGACGAGCCGGCTCCGCAACATCGTACTGATTACCAGCGTGATCGCGATCGCGTCATTCATTCCACCGCTTTTCGGCGGCTGGAATACAAAACCCAGGTTTTCGTTAATCACGAAGGCGATCTGTTTCGCACTCGTTTGACTCACTCCGTGGAAGTGGCCCAGATAGGCCGCACCATCGCCCGTGCGCTGAATCTGGATGAAGACCTGACCGAAGCCATCTGCCTGGCCCATGATCTCGGACATACACCGTTCGGCCACGCCGGACAGGAAGCGCTGAACCAGCGCATGGCCGAATTCGGCGGTTTCGAACACAATCTTCAGTCGCTGCGCGTGGTGGACCTGCTGGAAGAAAAATACGCCGATTTCCCCGGCCTGAATCTCACCTTCGAAACCCGCGAGGGCATACTCAAGCACTGTTCGGTAAAAAAGGCGCGCGAGCTGGGCGAACTGGGCCAGCGCTTCATTAACAAGACTCACACCACGCTGGAAGGCCAGATCGCCAATGTAGCCGACGAGATCGCCTACAACAATCATGATGTCGATGACGGCCTGCGTTACGGATTCATCACCCTTGCCGAGTTGCGCCGCACCGAGTTGTTTGGCCGGCAATACGACAAGGTCAAAAAGCGCTATAACGCGTTGCCGGAAAAGCGCCTGATACCGGAAGTGATACGGCGCATGATCAATGTCATGGTGGTGGACCTGATCAACAACAGCCAGCACATGCTGAAACAGTACAACGTTGACAGCCTCGATGACGTGCGCCATGCGTCGGGGCCGATCATACGCCAGAGCGCCGCCATGCAGGCGAATATACTGGAGCTGAAGCAATATCTGCGGGTCAAGCTGTATCATCACTACCGCGTACGCCGCATGACGCGCAAGGCCTACCGGGTGATTACTGAATTGTTCGATGCCTTTGCTGACGACCCGCTGTTGCTGCCGCCGGATTATTCGGAAAAACTCCATGCGCAGGAATCCGACACCGAAAAAATGCGTGTAGTGGCGGATTATATCGCCGGTATGACTGACCGCTATGCCATCACCGAGTATACCCGGCTGTTTGTCCCCGGTGAGCTGAGTTAATGCCGGATTTATCCGCGTTAAACTCACGGCAATATGAGGCCGTGCAGCAGGTCAATGGCCCCGTCCTGGTGCTGGCCGGGGCGGGCTCGGGCAAAACCCGCGTCATTACCTACAAGATAGCTCATCTGATACGCGAACACGGTATTGCCGCGCGTCATATCGCCGCCGTTACCTTTACCAACAAGGCGGCCAGGGAAATGAACCAGCGTGTGCGGCAGTTACTGGGCGGCAGGGAAGCGCGCGGCCTGCGCATCAGCACTTTCCACACTCTGGGGTTGAATATCATACGCCAGGAACAATCCCTGCTGGGTTATCGCAGCGGCTTTTCCATCATGGATGGCCAGGACGCCGTCGGCATTGTGCGCGAACTAATCCACGCCGACCTTACCACCGATCCGGCTCTGGCGGAGAAAGTACATCATCAGGTGTCGGCGTGGAAAAACCGGCTGTATGCGCCGGATCAGACTCCGCCCGCCGACGACAATCCCATCGCGCAGGCGGCGGCGAAGATCTATCCGCTGTACAATCGCCAGCTG
>QOAV01000089.1 GCA_003972845.1 Gammaproteobacteria bacterium | reverse complement strand
ATATCCCGCAGTCTGCAGCTGCCCTATGTCATCCTGAAGAATTTCGACATTTCCACCAATGCGCTGGAGCTGGTGCCGCCGGATGTGGTAAAAAAATACCGGGCGCTACCGCTGCTGATTCATAATGACATCATGGTCGTCGCGACCACCAATCCGGCTGATCACGATCTGACCAACGTTCTGCGCTTCACCTCCGGCAAGGCGATCAGCTTTGTCATGACATCGGAAGAGGAGCTGGACTGGGCCATAGAGTATTGCTACCGGGAACACGAAGACGAAAAGCTGGCGGATGAATTGCAACTGGAGGTGCTGGATGACTCGACCGCAACCATCGATGCTGACGCCGAAGACGGTGCCGACGACCAGGCGCCGATCATCCGGCTGGTCACCCAGTTCATTTCCGAAGGCGTGAAAAAAGGCGCATCCGACATTCACCTGTGGCCGGCGGGGGACCGCTTCGACCTGTATTACCGGATTGATGGCGCGCTGGTAAAAATACGGCGCTATTCCAAGCGCCTGCTTCCCGCCATCGTCAGCCGCATCAAGATCATCGGGCGCATGGATATCGCCGAGCGCAGATTGCCACAGGATGGCCGCGCCCAGGTAGCCCTGAACGAGAAAAACATCGATCTGCGATTCTCCGTGGTGCCGACCGTGGCCGGCGAGAGCGTGGTCATACGTATCCTGAACAAGGATGTGGGCCTGCGTGAGCTGGACGATATCGGCTTTTCGCAAAGCCACAAGGAAAAGTTCCTCGACATCATCAACAAGAGTTTTGGCATGTTTCTGGTCACCGGGCCGACTGGCTCCGGTAAATCCACCACGCTGTATGCAGCGCTGAATGAAGTGCGCAAAAGAAATGTCAATATCATTACTCTGGAAGATCCGGTGGAATACCGTATGGAAGGCGTGAACCAGATTCAGGTCAACACGGCCCCCGGGTTCGATTTTGCCCGCGCACTGAAAAACGTCCTGCGCCATGATCCCGACGTAGTCATGGTTGGCGAGATACGGGATTATGAAACTGCCAAAATAGCCATTCAGAGCTCGCTGACCGGCCATCTGGTGCTCAGTACCCTGCACACCAACGACGCCGCTGGCGCGGTTACCCGGCTGGTGGAAATGGGTATCGAACCTTATCTGGTAAACTCCAGTCTGCTGGGCGTGCTGGCTCAACGTCTGGTGAAACAGAATTGCACCGAATGTATCGACGTAGAGCCGATTGATCCGCTGATAAGAAAATCCATGGATATTCCAGAGGATGAAAAGTTTTATCGCGGCAAGGGCTGCCCCCAGTGCAACAATACTGGCTACAAAGGCCGGCGGGCGGTCTATGAATTACTGGTATTATCATCAAAAATACGCCAGCTGGTTGTGCAGGGCGCAAACAACGACGAGCTTTACCAGCAGGCTATAGAGGACGGCATGACCGGCCTTACCGAAAACGCTTTGGAGTTGGCGCGGGAAAAAGTGACATCACTGGAAGAGGTTTACCGCATCCGTATTGACCGGGATACTTCACATACCTGGGAGTCAGAGTAATTATGGCAAAAACATTACAGGAAGTATTGCAAATTTTCGGCCAGCTGGACGATGCTGGTGGCAACGACTCGGCCAGGGAAAGATTCCGCCGCTATTTACGTGATGAGGTATTCATACCCGAAGTACTGTTGCAATATGTTGCCGCGTCGGAGTCGCTAGCCGGTCTGCAACGGGTCCGGGCCATGCAGGATATTATCAATCGTATTGGAGAACTCCTGGGGTTTCACGTCACGCACGGCCGTTACCATGGCAAGAATGGCCCGGTTACCATTGATGGCCACTGGCGCTCCAATGCCGGTCACCAGTATCTGATTGAAGTGCGCACCGGCGCGGAAACACCACCAGACCCGGCCCGGATGCGTAATTTTGCGCGTCTGCTGCACATGGCGGGAAAACTGCCGGAATTGCACACTATTGTCTGCCTCTATGTGGCGGACAAAGAAGAAGTGGAAGAAGGAAAGATTCAGGAAACCCTGGTCGACTCGCCGGGAAAACCGGATTTGAGAGTCAGTTCGGTCAGTTCCCTGATTCGATTGTACGAGCTGATGCGCTCCAGCAAGATCAGCCACGATGATGTGGACCGGATACTGTTTAGCGGCAGCGTCGATATTGATTCCACTGTGGCCGCGATGGATTCGGATCCGGCGTCTCGGCCGGCGTCAGACCAGCCACGTTCCATAGAGAAAAGCGAAAAGCAGATTCAGGAGAATCGGGTTTTTTCCTCCGGCATGCCCGCGCCAGACCAGGCTTCGGGGGCGCGGGATATGGAACAAGCGGCGCGTATGGTGGACGAAGTCAGCCGCCCGGAAAAGAACAAGAGCGAACAACCCGAGGTTGCTGCCGTTAGTGCGGCTGCGCCGGCTCAAAATGAAGTTACCCGGAAAAAAGAAGTCCAGTTTACCAGTCTGGCGCGGCGGCGAGTTGCCTCCGGCAATGCTGCCGTATCGGAAGGGCAGCAGCAGGATGCGGCTCCGGCATCCCGGCCGGAAGATGTAACGCCGGGGTTTAACGCCACCCTGAATGATTCACATTTGAACAAGATGCCGGATCTGCCCGAGAAACCTTGGCGCGAGAGCCTGACCAGCTCGGACGAACAATTGTTTGATTCCATCAGCGGGGCTCGAAAAAAGCCGTTTGTCAACATGGGCCTGGGCAAAAAGAGTACAGAAAAAACAAAAGAGTTA
>QOAV01000229.1 GCA_003972845.1 Gammaproteobacteria bacterium | reverse complement strand
TATTTCGCCAGCCTGCGCGAAAATCTCGGCGCTGACCGGGAGACGCTGGAAGTGGATGACGCCGCTGTCAGCACGACGGGCGACCTGATAAAACTGTTATCGCAGCGCGGCCAGCAATGGCGCACAGTGATGCTGGACAATCCCAATCTGCTGGTGGCGGTGAATCAGGAAACGGCATCACCGGACGCGACGCTGTCTGACGGCGACGAAGTGGCGTTTTTCCCACCGGTTACGGGCGGGTGAGTGCGTCCTCGCCAATCGCTCCCGTTATTGCGAGCGCAGCGCGGCAATCCGGCTGTCCGAGCACTGGCGCCGAGATTGCTTGGCTGTCGCTCTCAATGACGGGCGGGATCCGATGAGCATTTCCGTCCAGACCAGCGACTTCAACGTCAACGACGTGCTCGACCAGCTGGCGGCCGGACGCCGCGATGTAGGCGCTCTGGCGGTGTTTGTCGGCAAGGTGCGAGACATCAATAGCGGCGACGAAGTCAGCACCCTGACGCTGGAGCATTATCCCGGCATGACCGAGAAATCCATCGCAAAAATCGTGGCCGAAGCGGCGCGGCGCTGGGCATTGATCGACACCACAGTGATTCACCGGGTCGGCGAATTGCAGCCCATGGACAACATCGTGCTGGTGGCGGTCGCCTCGGCCCATCGCGGCGACGCTTTCGACGCCTGCGAATTCATCATGGATTATCTGAAAACCCGCGCGCCTTTCTGGAAAAAAGAACAAACGCCCGAGGGCGAGCGCTGGGTGGAAGCCCGAAACAGCGACAAAAAAGCCGCACAGCGCTGGTAAAACACCGCTTTCGACCGCAGTATGAAACTTCAACCGCATTCAACAGGAGCACCGCTGAACCATGAATCAGCCGCAGGACAGTAAACCCGTGCGCGACTCTTTACCCGTGCCGGAAACCCACCCGTCATTTGAATGGATACGCAGTGAAAAAATCGACTCGCTGAATCTGGTGGTGGAAGAGTTTCGCCACAAAAAGACCGGCGCGGCGCATTATCATCTGAACGCCGAACACGACGAAAACGTGTTTCTGGTCGCCCTGCGCACGGTGCCCATGGACGATACCGGCGTGGCGCACATGCTGGAGCACACGGCGCTGTGCGGCTCCAGGCATTATCCGGTGCGCGACCCGTTTTTCATGATGATCCGGCGTTCGCTGAATTCATTCATGAATGCCTTCACCAGCAGCGACTGGACTGCCTATCCCTTCGCCAGCCAGAACAAGAAGGATTTCAACAACCTGCTGGACGTGTATCTGGACGCGGTATTTTTCTCGCGCCTGCACGAACTGGATTTTCGTCAGGAAGGCTGGCGCGTGGAATTTGAACAGGCCGACGACCCGGACACCGATCTGGTGTACAAGGGCGTGGTATTCAACGAAATGAAAGGCGCCATGAGTTCGCCCACCAGCGTGCTCTGGCAGGAAGCCACCAAAAACCTGTTTCCGACCACCACCTATCACTACAACTCCGGCGGCGATCCCGAGCACATTCCGGATCTTTCCTATGAACAGCTGAAGGCGTTTTACGAAACCCATTATCATCCGTCCAACGCCGTGTTCATGACTTTCGGCAATATTCCGGCAGTCGAGCATCAGGCGCGCTTCGATGACAAGGCGCTGCGGCATTTCGAGCGCCTCGACAAGGTCATCGAAGTCGCCGACGAGCAGCGTTACAGCGAACCAAAAAACTTCGAGGCGCGTTACCCGCTGGACAAGGCGGAACAGGGCGATCGCACCCATATCGTCATGGCCTGGCTACTGGGCCGCAGTATCGACACCATGGAAAACCTGCGCTCGAATCTGATGACGTCGGTGTTACTGGACAACAGCGCCTCGCCGCTGCTGAACGCGCTGGAAACCACCGACCTCGGTTCCGCGCCATCGCCCATGTGCGGGCTGGAGGATTCCAATCGTGAAATGGCGTTCATGGCCGGCCTGGAAGGTTCGAAACCGGAAAACGCCGATGCCCTGCAAGAACTGGTGCTGGATGTGCTGGAAGACGTGGCGAAAAACGGCGTGCCGCAGGATCGCATCGAGGCGGCATTGCACCAGCTGGAACTGAACCAGCGCGAAATCAAGGGCGACCACTATCCCTACGGCCTGCAGCTGATCCTGAACGGCCTGTCGCCTGCCATACATCGCGGCGACCCGGTGGCGGCGCTGAATCTGGACGAGGCGCTGGAGCAGTTGCGTGAAGAAGTGAAAGATCCGCAGTTCATCCAGAACCTGGTCAAAACCAATCTGCTGTGCAATGCGCACCGTATCCGGCTGGTCATGAAGCCGGATACCGGTCTGGCTGAAGCCATGGAGCAGCGCGAAAAACAGCGCCTCGCAGCCATCAAGGCCGGCATGTCCGAAGCAGACAAGGCCGCCACCGTGAAACTGGCGGCAAAGCTGGCCGAACGCCAGGCGCAGGAAGACGACCCGGACATACTGCCCAAAGTGACTCTGACCGACGTGCCGGCCGATATTCAGGTGCCGCAGAGCGACGACACCACGTTGGGCAAGGCAAAACTCACGCGCTATGGACAAGGTACCAACGGTCTGGCCTATCAGCAGCTCATCCTTGATTTGCCGAAACTGAACGATAACGAACTGGACGTGCTGCCGCAGTATCTGAACATGGTCACCGAACTGGGCGTGGGCGCCAGGGATTACCGCGAAACCCAGGCCTGGCAGGATGCCGTTACCGGCGGCGTCAGCATCAATACCAGCAT
>QOAV01000206.1 GCA_003972845.1 Gammaproteobacteria bacterium | reverse complement strand
GTCGAACTGGGTATGCAACGGACCCAGGCCTACGCTGACCGAGGTATGCAACACATCATTGATAGCGATGATCGGCACACCATAGGGATCCTTGCCTTCAAATTTCTTGTCAGCGATCGCTTTCTGGATCTTGTTCCAGTCATATACCCAGGTGTGACTGTCCAGCTTGCCGTTAACGACAATCTTGTCGCCAGTGGGTGCCACGTCCACGCCATGGGGGCTTTTGGGCTCAGGAATAAAGAACAGCAAGTCGTTTGCTATCGCTTCTTTCAGAGTAACCAAGGTGGATCCGTTGACCTTCTGACCGATTTTGCCGGCCGCAACCAGCTCAGACGCTTTTTTCCAATTCGTTACATGCAGGAAGTCAGTGTCCTTGGAAGAACAACCTGCTTCGAACGGCGGACGGCCTTTTTCGATACCACCCACATAACGCTCGGTACAGAACGAGTTGGTGAAACCCCAGCCATAAGACGGGCCTTTGCCTGCATCAGACAAATCCTGGGAGTATGGAGGCAATTCGAAAGTGAAAGATTCATCAGGCTTGATACGCCCTTCTTCCATATTGAATTTCCAGTAGGTCAGGCCACCACGATACTCGTCGTTGAATTTGCTCAGCGGTACAAATCCCTTGCCTTTGTAGGGAGCCGGGTACTGGGTGGCTTCCATGATGTATTCGGTATTCGGCGTGACAAAAGCGCCACCGTGATCCGAACTGAAGAAAGGGTTGACCACAATCTGCTTGGTCTCAAAGTCGTGCAGATCAATCACTGCCAGACGCGGATTTGCCTTGTCGTTGATAAACAGGAACTTGCCGTTGTAATCGCCCTCTGTTTCAGATATGGCCGGGTGGTGGGTATCGCCATAGGTGATATCCTTGCCATCAATACGGCCCTGAGCGAGTACTGCTTTTGATTCATCGTCAAAGCCATAACCCTGCCATGGCTCTGGCGTAAACACGCCGATGTATTTGAGGATACGCATGGAAGGTACGCCGTACACGATGATCTGGCCACTCTGACCACCTGAACTGAACGCCAGATACTCGTCGCGACCACCCGTGGGTGTGTAGGTTTTCGCCGCCGCCAGTATGTCTTTTTCGGTCAGTCCGCGCGCTTTCATCACGTCTTTCAGTGAATCAGCCGACCACGCCTGACCGGTTGCGGACAAACCAATCAGCCCGGCGACCATCGCCGTAACTATCGGTTTTCTTGTTATCTTCATAATATTGCGTCTCCCAATTTGTTATGTAGGCAAAAAAGAAACGCCGACGGGACCACAATCATCACCATGCGACATTTTGCCGCACATTACACACTCTGACAGGCTGAACGACTTTGACCTGGATCAAGAACCTGGAAAGAGCGTAAAAATAGTTCATGGCAAATTGATATATATCAACCTGATCGGGTAATACCTCCCTGATAAAGATATATCGACATAGTCTGCGTTATTGCTATACGACATCAATTACCACTATAGTCTGAAGCGTATGCCGGCAGGACGAACCTGTTACAGAACAAAGCCATGAAACTTCATCCCGGGCGGGGGTTTCCAGAACTCCTTGCAGTAAGGTATAAACGGCGTTTGTTCAACCTAAGCGAAACATAATCAGGGATCGACCATGGCTCAATACAGCCCCGCAAGCATCAATATTCCACCTGCTGTCAAGGCGCTGCTCGCCGCAAATATCGGCATATTTCTGCTGCAAACCAGCTTCGAAGACCCCCTGATACAGCTGTTCGCTCTCTGGCCTGTCGATCTCCACGGCAAACTGGATCAGTACGGTGTCAGCTCCCTGTTCCATGTCTGGCAGCTGATCACCTACGCTTTTCTGCATGGCGGCTTTTTTCATATTCTGCTGAACATGTATGCGCTGTGGATGTTCGGCTCGCGCATGGAGCGGGTCTGGGGTAGTCGCGCCTTCCTCATTTATTATTTTGTCTGCGTGGTCGGCGCAGGCCTGACTCAATTGCTGTTCACCAGTTATAGCGGCGACGTTTTCCCCACCATCGGCGCCTCCGGCGGCGTTTTCGGTATATTGCTGGCCTTCGGCATGACCTTTCCCAATGAGAAGCTCATGCTGGCCTTTCCACCGGTGATACTCAAGGCCAAGTGGTTCGTGTTGCTGTTCGGGGCAATTGAACTGTTTTCCGGCGTCACCGGCACCGCTGCCGGCGTTGCGCATTTTGCCCATCTTGGGGGCATGCTGTTTGGCTTTTTCCTGCTCATGTACTGGCGTCAGCACCCGCCCTCACATTGAGCGGCCACTGCCCGCAAAGCGCGCCGCGGTCTGGTTCACGCCTGACATTCTGAGTCCGGGTGGTATCGCGGCCCGGTTAATGAATGGCGGAGAGAGAGGGATTTGAACCCTCGATGGAGCGATTAACCCCATACTCCCTTAGCAGGGGAGCGCCTTCAGCCGCTCGGCCATCTCTCCATGATAGAACTAGTCGTCAGAAGAATTCTTACCTTCGTTCTGAATACGCTCGTAGATTTCTTCGCGGTGCACTGCAACTTCCTTGGGTGCGGTAATACCGATCCGAACCTGGTTGCCCTTGATCCCCAATACAGTGACCTGAATATCGTCACCAATATTTAGCGCCTCGCCTACCCTTCTTGTTAATATCAGCATTTATACTCCTCATACCCGTCAGGGTAGAAACCACTCTTATTTATTTAGACACTGTTCCAATATAGACGAAAAACGCTCAGATTTCCCTGATCCATTGACAAAATTCTTTGCCAT
>QOAV01000141.1 GCA_003972845.1 Gammaproteobacteria bacterium | reverse complement strand
GAATCTGTCCACAAACCTTATAAACCGGTATCCGGCCCATCCACCAAAACAAACCGCTCGAACGGCGCGCGCTCTTCGGCGCTGATGCGATAGGGCCGACCCGTTTCAAGAGAAACGAACAGGGCTTCCTGGGTGCCTTCGGCCACCAGCTCCTGTTCTCCGTTGAAAAAACGGTAGGCCAATAACACCGAGATCCGCCGCATTTCACGAATCCACAGTTGAATGGTCACTTCATCATACAAGCTCATGGGCTTGCGATAGCGGATGCAGGTTTCAGTCACCACGCCCATGAAACCTTTTGCATCCAGCGTTTCCACTGCGTACCCGGCTTGTTCCATCATGCGCAAACGGGCTATTTCCACCCATTGCACAAAAACAATATTGTTGACGTTCTGATTGCTGTCAATATGGAAAGAATAAACCGGCAGCTGGAATTCGACGTGGTGTTTGTCCATCAAACCGTGGCCTGCGCTTCCCGATCAGAATCAGCAGTTTCTCTGAGATAGGACTCGAACAATGCGTATTCCTGAGGAGACAGGCGATAAGGCCTTTCTGTTTTCAACGAAACAAACAGGCCTTTCTGAAAGCCACTGGCCACCAGCTCCCTGCCATCGCGGTAAAAACGGATTTGCATGGTCGCTGCGATGCGGCTCAGGCTACTGATCCACAATTCTGTTTCCACGCTATCTCCCAACTGTAAGGGTTTCTTGTAGTCGATGCTGGTGGAACGCAGAACCGGCGCAAAACCTCTTCTTTTCAGCTCGGCCAGAGGCAGGCCCACCGCTTCCAGCAGCTTGATGCGAGCGATTTCCATCCATTCGACATAGATCAGGTTACTGACATGACGGTTGCTGTCTATATTGAAAGAATAAACCGGCTGCTCGAAACGAATCTTTTTATTCAAAATTGCGCCCTCGTCCTGTAGCCGCCGGTATTGGAATGGGTTTCAATCCTGGCGAGAAGCATCATCACTGCATTTATATACAGGCCAAGCGTTCATCTTTGCAAGTGTTTTGACGCGATTGTTTCAAACGCGGCTGATAACAGGCATGTTATCGAGTTTTTTTAAAACAGTTTGGCAAGTGGTGCCCGGGAAGCCCGCCATTTTACTGCTTGGTGTATTGCTTGGTGTATGGAAGCGCTGCGCTCCCGGTTTTGCCGAATTGTCTGGCAAACGCCTCGGCTGCGCGTATGGCGTCCTCGTTTGGCGCAGTCACCAGGGCATGCGCAGGCCTGCTGCTGGTCACATTCGATGAAACAGCCCCGGGCAAATCAGACTCTGGCGGCATGACGATGCCCGCTTCTTCCGCGGATTTAAGCATCGCGCCAATGGCTGTATTCATACGTTTCTTGAGATTCTCCTCTTTCACCGCTAGCGCTTTTTCCGCTTCGATTTCATCCTTGTGAGCCAGATACTCGAGGAACTCCCTGTCGCCGGCATGTTCCTCGATTTTCGACAGCCTCTTGCGCGATTCCAGCGCGCGCAACTCCCGCATCTTGCGGGCCAGTTGTTCCTGTTTCTGTATTTGAGCCTGACGCTGACGCTGGTACGCCTGTTCCCGTGCCAGACGCTCACTTTCTTCGGCCGCCTGCTTCAGGCGCTGCGATTCCTGCCACTGAGCAAAATCTTCGGCGGCGCGCCGGTTCTGTATCGTCTGATAACCGATGGCCAGCACCAGAACCAATCCAATTGCTACAAGCAGCTTCCCCATTTTATCCTCGCAGGCAGTTTTTCTATGGTTTAGCACAGAGTCAGACATGGGGAAACTTAAAAAAACGCCCCGGGGCTGTGGTTACTGTTTTCCGGGGACGACTATAGCCAGATGCTTTTTACCGATTTCACCTGCTGACCCTTAAATCGGTCAGATGACATACTTGGCCCGGCTTGGGAGAATTCAGCATCAGGGGCGGTGACAAACTGCTCCCAGTCGGACTTGGTGGGCTGCGCCAGATGCTGGCCGAACAGCATCAGCAAAATGCCGATAATCGCCATGAGAAGACTGAAACCCGGAAAAAACCCGATATTCACGATTTTGTTGTTTACTGAAGCCATGCTGAGCACTCCTGTCCTGTATCCTGTTTCGCTTAAAGCCCCGACACTATAGAATTCCCCGACCTTTCGTTCTGTGACGCGTCCCACACAAATCGCATCAAATCCATGCCAGATCACCCACGCCTGCTTCCCGAGTGGCATCGACAAAGCGCCATCTTGCTGAGCTGGCCGCATGTGCATTCAGACTGGGCCGCACAGCTGGCGCAGACCGAGGCTGTTTACCTGTCTCTGGTGCAGGCAATCACCCATTTTCAAAAGGTCGTCATTATCTGTTACGACGCCAAACACCAGACAGATGTGAGACAGCGCCTGTGCGCAAGCACAGCAATCATGGATCGTATTCTGTTCGTACAGGCCGCCAGCAATGACACATGGGTGCGCGACTACGGGCCGTTAACCGTGGGCAATAGCCTGCTGGATTTCCGCTTCAACGGCTGGGGCGGAAAATATCCCCATGACCGGGACGACCGCATCAGCCAAAGCTTGCGCCACGCCGGCGTTTTCGGCGACGCGCCCTTTCGACGCCTGGAATGCGTGCTGGAAGGCGGCGCCATCGAAACCGACGGCGCCGGAACGCTGCTCACAACCAGCCGCTGTCTGCTCTCGCCCACGCGCAATCCGGGCATCGACCGCAACGCAATGGCGCAACTGCTGGGTGAAACGCTGGGGGCTGAACGCATCCTCTGGCTGGAAC
>QOAV01000185.1 GCA_003972845.1 Gammaproteobacteria bacterium | reverse complement strand
CCCTACGGCAACGCCGTGCACACCGCTCTGTCATTCAACATGGTGGGTGAGGATGTGCTGATTACCGGCGCTGGCCCCATCGGCATCATGGCCGCCATGGTGGCGGCGCACAGCGGCGCACGCAATATAGTCATCACCGACCTGAACCCGTACCGGCTTGATCTGGCGAGCCGGATCGTGCCCAAAGCCATTCCCATCAATGTCAATGACGGTCCCATACAACGCGAACTCATGCGCGAACTGGGCATATTCGAAGGTTTTGACGTGGGTCTGGAAATGTCCGGTTCGCCGCAGGCGTTCAAGGACATGCTCGACCTGATGATCAACGGCGGCAGCATCGCCATGCTCGCCATCATGCCCGACGGCACCGGCATCGACTGGAACCAGGTGGTTTTCAAGGGCCTGTTCATCAAGGGCATTTACGGCCGCGAAATATTCGAAACCTGGTACAAGGCCACCATGATGGTGCAGAGCGGCCTGCCGCTGGAAAAAATCATCACTCACCGCTTTCATTACACCGATTTCCAGCAAGGCTTCGATATCATGCGCTCCGGCGAATCCGGCAAGGTCATTCTGGACTGGACCGAAACCTGAGCCAATACAAGGGGAAAACATGAGTTTCAACAGCGCAAAAACCGGTCTGGCAAAAGATCTGGACGAAATCCGCGCGGCGGGTCTGTGGAAGACCGAGCGCATCATCGCCTCTGATCAGAAAAATGACATTACTCTCGCCGATGGCAGTGAAGTCATCAACATGTGCGCCAACAATTACCTGGGCCTGGCCAATCATCCGGATGTCATTCAGGCGGCGAAAGACAGCTACGAGCGCTGGGGCTTCGGCCTGTCGTCAGTACGCTTCATTTGCGGCACCCAGAGCATCCACAAGGAGCTGGAAAACAAGCTGTCGGCATTCCTCGGCATGGAAGACAGCCTGCTTTACGCCGCCTGTTTCGACGCCAATGCCGGCCTGTTCGAGACCATTCTCAACAAGGACGACGCGATCATATCGGACGAACTGAACCACGCTTCCATCATCGACGGCGTGCGCCTGTGCAAGGCGGCGCGCTATCGCTACCGGAACAACGACATGGCGGAGCTGGAGGCCAGCCTGAAACAGGCAAGGGCCGCTGGCGCAAGGCGCGTGCTGATCACCACCGATGGCGTGTTCTCCATGGACGGCACTATCGCCCAGCTGGACAAGATTTGCGATCTTGCCGATCAATACGACGCCATGGTGCATCATGACGACTGCCATGCTGTCGGCTTCATGGGCGAGACCGGCCGCGGCATTCACGAATACTGCGGTGTCATGGATCGCGTGGACATCATCACCGGCACCTTCGGCAAGGCTCTGGGCGGCGCATCCGGCGGCTACACCGCCGGGCGGCGGGAAATCATCGACATGCTGCGCCAGCGCTCGCGGCCCTATCTGTTTTCCAACACCCTGGCGCCATCCATCTGCGCCGCGACACTGAAAGTGCTGGACATGCTGTCAGAATCCACCGAGCTGCGCGACCGCCTGCAGCAGAACACGCGCTATTTCCGCGACGGCATGCGCGCCGCCGGCTTCGACATCAGCGCCGGCGACCATCCCATTGTCCCGGTCATGCTCGGCGACGCCGCCCTGGCGCAAAAAATGTCACAGAAACTGCTGGAGCGCGGCATCTACGCCATCGGCTTCTTCTTCCCCGTCGTGCCCAAGGGCAAGGCCCGCATCCGCACCCAGATATCCGCCGCCCATACCCGACAGGATCTGGACACGGCGATCAGGGCTTTTGCCGAGACTTACGCCGAGCTGGCTGGCGGGGATAGCTGACAACAAAGGCGGTGCTGGAACCGCCCTCAGCGAACACATCGGACATAAGAAACCAGGCTCTTGTCCTTGACGTTAAAATCTCCGGCGTCGAAGTCGACCTGCCAAGGGGATGACAACTACCTTGTTATGCGCCAGCACCGGGGCGAATACGCCAGCGGCCAGCACACCAATCAACCACCGCGCACCTCGCCCCGTTTTCCTGTTTTTGCCTGCCATAAACATGCTCTTGCTTCTCCTGTGATGCTTCCATTATTGGTTTCACAGCAAGGATAGTGTTTTCCGGGACATGAAAAGGTGACAATCCGCACAAAAAAAGAATTGGGGCAAAGCATTGATTGCAGAGGCATTCAGCCGTTCTGTGTCATCCCCCCGCCCCGATGCGGCAGCAGGATGACCACGGGAATCCCGGGCTGCTACCCGGCATCAGCCATCGATACAAGAGGCCAGTAAAAGCCGCATCCGCGCCAGCCCGGCCTTGCGCGTGTTTTCGATATTTGTCTGCGGAATCTTTTCCGGCTCCGGGAATGCAGCCAGCGCTTGTTCCAGGCTATCCTCCCGAATCAGATGCAACACGGGATACGGCGAGCGGTTGGTGTAATTGGCCGGGTCGTCACTGGCTGAATCTTCGAAGCGGTAATCCGGGTGAAAGCTGGCGAGCTGATACACGCCCTGGTAGCCAAGATCTGCGAGCAGGGCGCCGGCCATGGCCAGCAGATCGAGATATTGGTCGAAGCCGGCAAAGCCCTCGGCCAGTATGAACAGGGTGGTTTCCACGTCCGCATGTTCATCCAGCCGCGTCAGTTCGGCGGCGAAATCGGTGAGCGCCTGCTCGAAGTCAGTGGCTGCGGATACCGCGAAACGCACCCTGCCCGCTTCCACCACCGGGCGGGCGAATGGACAGAGGTTCATGCCGATCACCGTCTTTTCCACCCAGCAGCGGGTGGCGGCGATGGCCGAGG
>QOAV01000086.1 GCA_003972845.1 Gammaproteobacteria bacterium | reverse complement strand
TGCGCCTGAAACGGCGGCTGTCGAAATCGCCTACTTTTTCGCCGGCCTGGAGATTTGTCCGCGCACGCGTTAATCCAAAATGACCGACACTGATCGACAAACCGCCAAGCAAAACCTGCTGAACCTGACGCGTCAGGGGCTGGAGGAGTGGTTTGCCGATCAGGGCGAAAAGCCGTTTCGGGCGCGTCAGGTGTTCCAGTGGATGTACCAGCGCGGCGTGGATGATTTCGACGCCATGACGGATCTGGCAAAATCGCTGCGCGCCAAGCTGAAGCTGACGGCGGTGATCCAGCCGCCGGAAATCCTGTCTGACCACACCGCGTCCGACGGCACGCGCAAGTGGCTGCTGAAAGTGCCGGGCGGCAGCGCCATCGAAACGGTGTTTATTCCAGAGACCAAACGCGGCACTCTTTGCGTGTCGTCGCAGGTGGGCTGTTCGCTGAATTGCACTTTCTGTTCCACCGCTCGACAGGGGTATAACCGCAATCTGAGCGTGGCGGAAATCATTGGCCAGGTCTGGATTGCCAACAAACTGATTTCCGAGGCGGCGGGCGACGAGATGTTTACGCCGCATGTCACCAATGTGGTGATGATGGGCATGGGCGAGCCGTTGATGAATTTCGACAACGTGGTCGATGCCATGGATCTGATGCTGGATGATTTGTCCTATGGCCTGTCGCGCCGCCGCGTTACCCTGAGTACTTCCGGCGTGGTGCCGCAAATTGACCGCCTGCGGGAAGTTTCTCCGGTCAGTCTGGCGGTTTCCCTGCACGCGCCCGACGACAAACTACGCAATCAGCTGGTGCCGATTAACGCCAAATATCCCATTGCCGAGTTGCTGGATGCCTGCAAACGTTATGTGGCCGGGCATCCGCGCAAGCGCATCACGTTCGAATATGTGATGATCCACGGCGTCAATGATACGCTGGAGCACGCAAAACAACTGGAAAAAGTATTACACACGGTACCTGCGAAGGTGAATCTGATACCATTCAATCCATTCCCGGGCTCTGATTTTCGACGTTCGAGCAACAATGCGGTTTATCGCTTTCGGGACTATCTATTGAGTAAAAATCTGATGACAACGATTCGTAAAACACGCGGCGATGATATTGACGCCGCTTGCGGCCAGCTGGCCGGACAGGTGCAGGACCGGACAAGACGTTCCCTGAAAGCAGTGGAGGCTTAGGCGATGCAAAAATTATTTGGTTTGGCCCTGGCCTGTATGGTGCTGGTGCTGGCCGGCTGCAATACGACGCGGCTCAACGATAGCCAGGAAAAAAAGGCCGAGCGTATATCGGTGCATACGCAGTTGGCGACCAACTACATGCGACGGGGCCAGTACGAGGTGGCAGAGAAAGAATTGAACAAGGCGCTGGCGCTGGACTCTTCCAGTGCGGAGGCGAATTTTGTCATGGCGACACTGAAGAACACGCGCCACCTTGATGATGAAGCCGCACGTTATTACCGCAAGGCAGCAAAGCATGCGCCCGCCGATTCGCCCATACGCCTTGAGTATGGCGCGTTTCTGTGCCGTCACGGTGAGCCGGGCGAAGCCATTTCTCAAATCAGGGGCGCGCTGGACACTCCGTCTTATCGCCCCAACGGGCAGGCCTGGTTCCGGCTGGGTGAATGCTATTTTGTGCAGCACGACTACGCCCAGGCCGAGAAAGCCCTGCGTGAAGCTCTGACAATCAACAAAAACATGGCGCCGGCGCTTATGCTGCTGGCCAGAATCAAATATGATCAGGAAAACTATCTGTCAGCCAGGGCCTATGTGGAGCGGTATCTGGCGCTGGGCCGGCCCAATCCGCGAGTCTTGCTGCTTGGGGCCAAAATCGAGCGCGCGCTGGGTGACATGACAGCGGCTGATCAGTACAAGGGCCAACTATTGGAACTGTACCCGTCATCCGCCGAAGTGCGCATGATTGAACAATCAGGAATGTAATGTGGATAATAACGAGGGATTAATGCAACAGGAATTCGGGCTTGAGGGCCCGTTGCCGGGAAAACTGCTGCGGGAAACCAGAACCGGGCGCAATCTGACTATCGAGCAGGTGGCGGATGATCTGTGTCTGACGCCACAGCAGGTGGAGGCCATGGAAAAGGATAACTACAGCTATTTGCCGGGCGCCACCTATGTGCGGGGTTATTTACGCAATTATGCGCGCTTGCTGGGGTTGCCGGAAGACAAGGTTCTGTCTACCGCGTCCATCCCGACGGCGGTAAAAACGCCTGGCACGGGAAACAGAAAGGCCGTCATGGCGGTGGAAAATACACGCAACAAATCCGTGGCGTTTCTGACCGCGGTGATTGTCGCCATGTTGCTCGGATTGATCTACAGCTGGTGGCAGACCAGGGAAACGCCCGAACCGGGAACACTTGCCGCCAATAATCACGAGCAAATCGCGGAAAACTCAAACCAGACAGCGGCTGCTGCCGCTGGATCTGCCGAAACACCGCAGTTCTCCAGCATGCCTTCCGCGACGCCATTGGCGGGGGCGGGCGAGCCCGTTACCCCGGCGGCAACAGAAGATGTGATTCCAGAGCAGGCGGCCGGTGGCTCTGCGGCCGACACGGATACAGCCGTGATTTTCACAGCAGTTTCTACGGTTTTGCTAATGACGACAAAGGGCATAAATACACGATTGGTGTCCTGGTGATCCGTGCCAGCAAATACCATAAATATTTCGCAGCGCAATCCGCCGTGCCCACCTTCCGCCGGATCGTGGATATTCTGGTCGATCAGGAATTTCTCAAACCCAATCTCTCCAAAATCCA
>QOAV01000011.1 GCA_003972845.1 Gammaproteobacteria bacterium | reverse complement strand
CCCGGAGGAGGGCCATAACCCGGAGGAGGGCCATAACCCGGAGGCGGTCCGTAGCCGGGAGGAGGGCCATATCCCTGAGGAGGACCATAGCCGCCATAGCCGCCATAGCCGCCGTAACCGCGCGGCGGGCCATAACGCCAGTAATCGTCGTCATCGTCGTCATCCCACTCGTCCATCATTTCTTCCATGAAGTACATGGGCGTCCATTCCGGCCAGTCGTTGTCGTCCGGCTTGCACCATGGACCATTGGGACCCATTTTCCACTCGCACGAGTCGTCATCGTCGCTGAAAAAACTGGCATTTGCTGAAGTCATCATCGAGGCCAGCCCGACAACAAGCAGTGCTTTTCTCAAAACGTGCTTATTTTTCATTGCTACTCTCCTGGTTCACCTTGCGGCGCTAAGCGCCCTGGTTAATGAAGCATAAAATATTTTCCTGCTTTGTACAAAATCCAAGCAGGTAAACCTACTTCTGCCGCCACTATACGACGAAATGGCGCCCGCGCACATTAATCTGGATCAAGAAAGTATCAGATTATTCGAATATAGCGGTCCTCAGAGATTCAGGCTGTTATCTGTTTTCGCGGTTGGCAATCAGGTCTTCCACCACGGCCGGGTCTGCCAGCGTCGTGGTATCGCCCAGATCGTCGATTTCGTTGGCGGCCAGCTTGCGCAGTATGCGCCGCATAATCTTGCCGGATCGCGTTTTCGGCAGCCCCGGCGCCCACTGGATAATATTGACTTTGGCGATGGGGCCAATTTCCTTGCGCACCAGACTGACCAGTTCGGTTTTCAGCTCGTCCGTGCCGTCCACGCCCGTCATCAGGGTGACGAAAGCATAAATGCCCTGGCCGGTGATATCGTGCGGATAGCCCACCACCGCGGCTTCGGCCACATCGTCATGCAGCACCAGAGCCGATTCGATCTCGGCGGTGCCGAGACGATGCCCGGAAACATTCAGCACGTCATCCACGCGGCCGGTGATCCAGTAATAGCCGTCCTCGTCGCGGCGGCAGCCGTCGCCGGTGAAATAATTGCCGGGGTAGGTGGAGAAATAAGTCTCCACGAAGCGCTGGTGGTCGCCGTAGACAGAACGCAACATGCCGGGCCACGGGAACCGAATCACCAGATTGCCCGATGCCGCGCCTTCCAGTTCGTTGCCGTTTTCGTCCAGCAGGGCCGGCTGTATGCCAAAAAACGGTTTGCTGGCGGAGCCGGGCTTGAGCGGCGTCGCCCCCGGCAGCGGCGTGATCATGTGGCCGCCGGTTTCGGTCTGCCACCAGGTATCGACGATGGGGCAACGGCCGTCGCCCACCACATGGTAATACCACTCCCAGGCCTCCGGATTGATGGGTTCGCCCACGGTGCCGAGCAGACGCAGAGACTTGCGGCTGGTTTTCTTCACCGGCTCGTCGCCCGCGCGCATCAGGGCGCGGATGGCCGTGGGCGCGGTGTAGAAAGTGGCCACCTTGTGCTTGTCGATGACCTGCCAGAAACGCGAGGCGTCCGGGTAAGTGGGAATGCCCTCGAACATCATGGTGATGGCGCCATTGGCCAGCGGGCCATAAACGATATAGGTATGGCCGGTGACCCAGCCCACGTCGGCGGTACACCAGTAGACCTCGCCGTCCTTGTAGTCGAACACGGTCTTGTGCGTAATGGCGGCAAACAGCAAATAGCCGCCGGTCGTGTGCAACACGCCCTTGGGCTTGCCGGTGGAGCCGGAGGTATAAAGGATGAACAGCGGATCTTCCGCGTCCATTTCCTCCGCCGGGCAATCGGCCGACGCTTCGGCCATGGCTTCGCCATACCAGACATCGCGGCCCTCGGTCCAGGCCACGTCGCCACCGGTGACCTTCACCACGATGCAGGTATGCACATGGGGACAATCGGCCAGCGCCTTGTCGGCATTCACCTTCAGCGGCACCGCCTTGCCGCCGCGGCGGCCCTCGTCAGCGGTGATGACAGTCTGGCAGTCTGAATCCAGTATGCGGTCGCGCAGCGAATCCGGCGAAAAACCGCCGAACACCACCGAATGCACCGCACCGATGCGGGTACAGGCCAGCATCGCCACCGCCGCCTCCGGCACCATCGGCATGTAAATGGACACGCGGTCGCCCTTCTTCACGCCGCGGGATTTCAGCACATTGGCGAACCGGCACACTTCCTCGTGCAACTCGCGGTAACTGATATGGCGCGAAACCTCCGGGTCGTCGCCTTCCCAGATGATCGCGGTCTGGTCGCCGCGCGTATCCAGATGCCGGTCCAGGCAGTTGTACGACACATTCAGCTTGCCGCCCTCGAACCACTTCACCTGCACATCGCCGTCGAAGCCGCCGCTCAGCACCTTGTCCCAGGGTTTCGACCAGTCCAGATAGGCCTCTGCCTGCTCCCCCCAGAAGCCTTCGGGGTCTTCGACGGATTGCTTGTACATCGCCTCATATTGCTCCGCCGTGACATTCGCCTGCGCGGCAAAATCGGCCGGTACCGGATACACTTTTTCAGACATATTTCCTCCTCGGAATTCCTCGGGTTCACCGATGTTTGGTTTTGCCGAAATGGTGCGGCAACCGCTGGTTTCTGTCAAAGGCTTTTGTCCATGAGGACGGGAATGAAAGGTGTAGTATTTCAGTAAAGTCTCATCTGCGAGACACTACAATACCGATGGCAACGGCGTACCGGGTATTGTGGACGTAAGGCGCGCGGCGGGTGCGCGCTTGACCCGTTCGCCCGGCGCGGTTATGGTCGCGCCACACGTCAAACGCCATCCATAAAGCATGTCTCCCACCGTAT
>QOAV01000001.1 GCA_003972845.1 Gammaproteobacteria bacterium | reverse complement strand
GCCATCGTAATTGACGACGATTTCGCCATGGCCGGTTCCGCCAACATGGATATCCGCAGCCTTTTCCTCAACTGTGAGGTCATGAGCTGTTTCTACAGCAAGAGCGACGTGCGCTGGCTGGCCAAGTGGATGAATGGCCTGATGACCCGGGCAAAGCAACACCAGCCGGTAGCGGCCAACGCTTTTCAGCAAACACTGGAAGGACTGGTGCTGTTGGGAGCTTACCAGCTCTGACAGTTACTGCGGCGTTGCGCCCGGCTCAGGTTCTGATGCGCGGCAAGACTTTTCGGTTGGCGACTTTCTGCAGCAAAATTTCAGATAATCCCGCAACGGCGACGAACCCGACCAGAACATCTATCACATGCCCGGACTGGCGGCTTTCGTAAACCACGGCCAGGGCCATGGCGACCAGCGTCACCAGCGCGGCCAGCGCCACCAGAAAACGAGAGGCGCCTGTTTGGTTGCAAAGTTTCAGATGCCCAATATGAGTAACCGCATGCACAAAGAGAATGGATATGGAGCCAATGGCGGCAATCTCGGACAAGTCAAACAACAATGACAGTACAATAATAATCAGGCCACTGATGACCAGCCCCTCACGGCTATGGCCGATGGGCTTGCCAAATGCGGCTGGCAACTCGCCATCTTTGGCGAGCTGATAAGTCACATTGGTGACCGCATAAAGGTTGGCGTTGATGGATGAGGCGGTGGAAATCAGCGCGGCAATGGCGACCACGACAAAACCAACGTGACCAAAGATGGGCAAGGCGGCTTCGGCCAGCGCATAATCCCTGGCGGCAATGACCTTGTCCGTGGGCAGATTACCGAACACCGCGAAACAAACGCCCAGATAGAGCAACATGACCAGCAGGATCGCCGTCATCATCGAGCGCGGCAGGGTCTTTGCCGGATCGGGCATGTCTTCCGCCGTGTTGGTGATGACGCGAAAGCCCTCGTAGGCAAAAAAGGTAATGGCGAGACTGAAAAAAATATCAGCCACCGGCGGATACAGCTTCGGCGACAGCAGCGCCGGATTCAGGTAAACGATCCCCGCCACCGCCAACCCCGCCAGCACGCTGAACTTGATGGCGACGATCAGCCGCTCCCAGATCGCCACGTCCCGCGCGCCGCGATAATTGACCGCCACAAACAGCACGACGATGCCAATGGAAAACACATGATGCCACCAGTGCGGCGAACCTTTCGGCAGGAATGTGAAGGCGTAATTGCCGAACGCCTTGGCGATTAGGCTGAGCGAAACCACCGCTGCCAGGTACAGCATGATGCTCATGCTGCCGGTAAAAAAACCGACGCCGTAAGCCTGGGTCAGATACTCAACAATGCCGCCGGCAGACGGGTAGCGAGCGCCCAGCTTACCCAGCGAATAACCGCTGAACAGCGCGATGACACCGCCGATGATAAAAGATATATAGACCGCGCTGCCGGAAATGGCGCTGGCCTCGCCGAGCAGGGCGAATATGCCTGCACCCACCATGGCGCCAACGCCCATGGAGACGGCGGACCAGAAACCGATGGGCTTTTTCCTGTTGGGTTTGTACACGAAACAGCGGCCTTAATGTGGCGATTTGACGATCATGACATCACAGCGAGCGTCGTGGGCAATGCCGTTGGCGGTAGAGCCAATCAACCGCGCCAGCCCGTGGCGGCCGTGCGAACCAGCAACAATCAGGTCTACATTTTGCGCCTCGGCAAATGACAACACCGTCGCTTTCGGCGTCCCCCACAGCACTTCCTGAGTGACATGGGGCAAATCCAGGTTCTTCGCTATTTTCTCCAGCCGCTCCACCGCCGCATCGAAAATCTGCTGATCCACTTCAAGGAACTCGGCGGGATCCACCATCACCGGATCGTAATCCAGACCCGGATAGGTCACATGCTGCACCGCGTGAATCAGCGACAGTCTGGCGTTGTACTGGCGAGCCAGCTCGACGGCGCGATTCAGCGCCCGAAGCGAGTACGTCGTAAAATCCACCGCCACCAGAATATGCTGGTATGGCTGCACCTCCTCGGCAGGCAATGCGGCCTTATCCTTGTTCTTTTCATCCGTTTCATCGGCCTCGCGCAGCCAGTCCCATGCCTGCCGGGCGTGGTCGCGGTCAAAATAGCGAATTTCCGTATCGGTAAAAGCGTTGCCTATGGCCACCATCCATTTCATCCACGCCTTGTCGCCGACGATGGCGATGCGTTTGAAATCGTCGTCGTGCTTTTCGCCGAATTTCAGGTCTTCCCACACCGCTTTTGGCTCCCAGCCGCGGAAATCCTCCAGCTCGACAAACAGGGAAATCCTGCCATTTTCCCTGATCAGCTTTTCCACCTCGGAGAGGAATTTTGCGTAATCCTCATGCGTCAGCTTGCCGGTAATCTTGAATGCAAAAATGTTGTCTTCTTCAACGGGTATTGCCTGGAACATGCCGAATCCTCCTGAAACATGCGAAATCGTGTGGACTGACGCCAGTATATCGGTTTTGCCCGTTTCACCGCTGTCACAAGAGTGACAGCTTTGTCACTCTTGTGACCGTCTGCTCCCGGCTGGGCCAGTACCGGTTTGATTCAATTGACGAGGTACAGGACTATGCGACGAAGTGGCTTCGGTTCTACAATCATGAACGCCCCAACAAGGCCAAAGGTGACTTGCCGACTCTACGAATACCGGCGGCAGCATTGATTCTGCTATTGGCATCAGCTAAAAATGGGAGGATTATTCCTTAATTTTTTTCCACCCCCGTTACCCTGGCTTCCAGTTCATCCAGCCCCGGCGCATTGTGAAACGATTTCACTT
>QOAV01000192.1 GCA_003972845.1 Gammaproteobacteria bacterium | reverse complement strand
TCGAACCCGACACGTTGCTGATTGCTGATGATCACGACGTGCTGGCGGTTGCCGGCATCATGGGTGGCAGCAACTCTGCCGTCAGCGAGCAGACCCGTGACATTGTGCTGGAATCCGCCTATTTCACACCGGATTCCGTGGCCGGCAGGGCACGCAAAATGGGCCTGCATACTGAATCCTCCCATCGGTTTGAACGGGGCGTAGATCCTCATGGGCAAATGCGGGCCATGCAATACGCGACGGCCCTGGTGCTGGATATCTGCGGTGGATCAGCCGGAAAAATAGTTGATGTATTACATGAGGAATCACTACCAACATTATGTAATATAAAGGTAGATAGGAAGGAGGTAGCCAGAATCCTTGGCTACCGTCTGGCAGATGACGCGGTCGAGGACATTTTTCGCAGATTGCAGTTCCAGTCGGAAACCACAGATGCCGGCTGGCGTGTTGTTCCGCCGTCATGGCGCCAGGATGTTCGTCTGCAGTGCGATGTGATCGAGGAAATCATCCGCCTGCATGGCTATGAAAACATCCCGACCCATGTGGCGCACGGGCCGCTGCGCATTTCCGTGGCCAGGGAATCGCAGTTGCCGGATCAGCGTATCCGGGATTTGTTGTGTGATGCCGGTTATTTTGAAGCGATTACCTACAGTTTCGTGGAAAAGGATGTGCAAAACCGCTTGAACCCGGATGTTGAAGCCGTAGCGGTGGCTAATCCCATAGCCTCGGACATGTCCGTCATGCGCACCAGTTTGTGGACTGGTCTGCTGGGCGCTCTTTCGCGTAACGTGAAACGCCAATACGACTCCGTCAGGTTGTTTGAAACAGGCAATGTTTTTACCGGGAAAAACGGTAATTTCAGGCAGTTCGAATCCATCGGCGGCGTCGCCACCGGGCGGGTGTCCGCGCGTAGCTGGGACGGCGCCGATCGTGAAATCGATTTCTTTGATGTCAAAGGCGTGGTCGAAGCCTTGCTGGATCTGGGCAAAAAAACCGATGTGGCATTTCGGCCGCTGCAACATCCAGCCTTGCATACCGGCCAGGCCGCTGAAGTTCTGGTCGGGGATGATGTGGTCGGCAAACTGGGTCGGCTGCATCCGGCCCTGCAAAAAACACTGGGATTTCCGATGCCGGTTTATCTGTTTGAAATGGAAGCAGGGAAGGTGAAGGCGAAAGCGGTCGCTGAATTTTCTGCATTGTCCCAGTTCCCTCCGGTGAAACGGGATCTGGCCGTGGTGGTGGATAAAACGGTCAGTTTTGACGATGTGCGCCGGCTCATATTGCAAACTTCAAGTAAATTATTAAGCAAGCTTGAGTTGTTTGACGTATATGTCGGAAATAATGTTGATTTTGATAGAAAAAGTCTGGGCTTTTCCTTGACCTTTCAGGCAAGTTCGCGCACCCTTAACGATACCGAAGTTGACGATCAGATGAATATGGTTGTTTCTGCCCTGCAGAAAGACTTTGGTGCCGAAATCAGAAAATGAGAGGTAGAGAGCATGTCTCTTACCAAAGCGGAACTGGCGGAAACACTGTTTGAGGAGCTCGGGCTGAACAAGCGTGAAGCGAAAGAGTTTGTCGAGCTGTTTTTCGATACCTTGCGCCAACGACTGGCCCAGGGTGAAGCAGTGAAACTTTCTGGCTTCGGAAACTTCATCGTTCGGGAAAAGAATTCCCGGCCGGGGCGCAACCCTAAAACGGGTGAAGAAATTCCCATTTCTGCGCGCAGGGTCGTTACGTTTCGTCCAAGCCAAAAGCTTAAGGGCGAAGTTGAAAATAACGCCATTGATAAATGATAAAGGAAGGTTACGATGCTTGATCCAAGAGATAGCTCAGATCTCCCACCGATACCGGGCAAAAGATATTTCACCATAGGTGAAGTCAGCGAGCTGTGTGAGGTCAAGCCTCATGTGCTCAGATACTGGGAACAGGAGTTTCCTCAGCTGTCCCCCGTAAAGCGGCGTGGAAACCGGCGCTACTATCAGCGCCACGATGTTGAATTGATTCGCCACATCAAGAACCTTCTGTATAAAGAGGGCTTTACCATCAATGGGGCCAAGAACAAGCTCGATATGGAAGCGAATCAGCCGGCTAAAGTGCAGAAGGATCAGGAAAAAAGGTCCAAGACCATTAAACTGCTGATTGGTGAACTGGAAGAAATTTCCTCTTTACTCGACGCCTGAAACCGTTTACAAATGCGCGACCAATCCTGTGTGAACAGGGTTGGTCTTTTTTTATTCGGCCACTGCTTTTCAGCCAAGCTGTAGCCGACTCCAGAAAAATGATCTAAATCGGGGCGTAGCGCAGCCTGGTAGCGCACCGCAATGGGGTTGCGGTGGTCGGAGGTTCAAATCCTCTCGCCCCGACCAAACAGTGGCAGCTTATCGGTTTACAATCGGTTACGAACAACCATGAACCTAGCTGATGTACCAAAGGCTCCAAGACTATCGAACCTTTCAGGCTGTTTCTTTTGCCGCCTGTGTAGGGTTGTTGGCGTATGCTTATTACGCGCAATATTATCTGTATCTAGAACCGTGTCCGCTATGTATTCTGCAGCGAGTCGTTGTCCTGCTGTTAGGCCTCAACGCGTTGATCGCGCTTATTCACGCCCCCCAAACTCGCGTTCGCCGAGTCTATGCCATTAATGGTGCGGGGCTAGGCGCTCTGGGTTGCCTAGTCGCGGGGCGACACGTTTATCTTCAATCATTGCCCCCTGATAAAGCACCTGAGTGCGGACCTGGACTCGAGTATATTTTAGATACGTTGCCGTTTAACCAAGCGATAATGAAGATATTCACCGGTTCGGGCGA
>QOAV01000108.1 GCA_003972845.1 Gammaproteobacteria bacterium | reverse complement strand
GCGGTTGCGCCTTGACATAGCCCAGATGCGACAGGGTCACCACCATGTCTTCCTGGGCAATCAGATCCTCGTCGGTGAGGTCCAGGCGGTTTTGCAGTATTTCGGTGCGGCGCTCGTCGCCGTACTGGTCGCGTATGGCCTCCAGTTCTTCGCGAATGACCTCCATCAGGCGGTCAAAATCGCTGAGTATTTTCAGCAACTCGACGATTTCGTCCAGCACTTCTCCGTAGTCATTCTGGATTTTTTCCTGTTCCAGGCCGGTGAGCCGGTGCAGACGCAAATCCAGTATGGCCTGGGCCTGAACATCAGTCAGGTGGTAGCCATCATCCAGCAGTCCGAATTCCTTGCCCAGGCCTTCCGGGCGCGACATGTCCGAGCCGGCGCGCTGCAGCATGCCCGCGACCATGCCCGGCTGCCAGGGCGTTTCCATCAGGCCTTTCTTGGCGCTGGCCGGGTCCGGCGCTTCGCGGATCAGCTTGATTACCGGATCAATATTGGTCAGAGCGATGGCCAGACCTTCCAGGCGATGGGCTTTCTCGCGCGCCTTGCGCAACTCGAATATGGTGCGGCGGGTGACCACATCGCGGCGGTGGCGGACGAATTCGCCCACCAGTTCCTTCAGGTTGAACAAGCGCGGCTGGTTGTTGGACAGCGCCACGATATTGATGCCGAACACCACCTGCATCTGGGTCTGTTTGAACAGATTGTTCAACACGACTTCGGGCACCTCGCTGCGGCGCAGTTCGATGACCACGCGCATGCCGTCCTTGTCGGATTCGTCACGAATCTCGGTAATGCCTTCGATTTTCTTGTCGCGCACCAGCTGGGCGATTTTTTCCTGCAAACGGGCCTTGTTCACCTGATACGGCAGCTCGTTGATGATGATGGCCGATTTGCCGCGTTTTTCATCTTCCTCGATGCCGACCCGGGCGCGCACGTAAATCTTGCCGCGGCCGGTGTGATAGGCGTCGCGGATGCCGCGGGCGCCGTTGATGATGCCGGCAGTGGGGAAATCGGGGCCCGGGATGTATTCCATCAGCTCATCGACGCTGATGTCCTCGTTATCGATGTAGGCGAGACAGGCATTGACTACTTCGGTCAGGTTGTGCGGCGGAATGTTGGTGGCCATGCCCACGGCAATACCCGAGGAGCCATTAACCAGCAGATTGGGTACTTTGGACGGCAGCACCAGCGGCTGCATTTCGGTCTCGTCGTAATTCGGCCCGAAATCAACTGTCTCTTTCTCGATGTCGGCCAGCAGCTCATGGGCAATGCGCGACAGGCGGATTTCGGTATAGCGCATGGCCGCCGGCGAATCGCCGTCGATGGAGCCGAAGTTGCCCTGCCCGTCCACCAGCGGATAGCGCAGGGAGAAATCCTGCGCCATGCGCACGATGGTGTCATAAATCGCCGAGTCGCCGTGGGGGTGATACTTACCCATGACGTCACCGACGATACGCGCCGACTTTTTGTAGGGCTTGTTCCAGTCGTTGTGCTGCTCATACATGGCGTACAGACAGCGCCGATGCACCGGCTTCAAGCCGTCACGGACATCCGGCAGCGCCCGGCCCACGATGACGCTCATGGCGTAATCGAGGTAGGACTGCTTCATTTCCTGCTCGAGATTGGTCGGTATTATCTCTTTTGAGAATGTTTCCATGTGGGATTCTTGACGTCGGATTTGGCGCTGGCGAGATCAGATCTGTTCGCGGTTCAGACCTGTTCCGGGTGCGTAGCCGCAACAGGTTGTAACGAAGAGTTTTCTGTCATCATGTAAGCTGCGTTTTTCGCCATGCATAAAGCGCCGAATTCTATCACGAATTTAACCGCCAAGTCGTTTTTTTCGCGCCTGAAAACACGCGCTACAGCAGCGTCAATCGGCCGACTTCTGCAGCACGGCCCGCATTCGCTCCGCATCGGGATGCTTCACTACTCCGGCTTCGGTGACGATGGCCGAAACCAGGCTCGCGGGAGTGACATCAAAAGCCGGGTTCCAGGCGCGGAAACCCTGTGGCGCAACGGCTTTGTCCTGGTAGCGGGTGATTTCGCTGGAGGCGCGCTGTTCAATGGGAATATCCGCGCCGCTGGCGGTGTTCCAGTCGATGGTGCTGAGCGGCGCCACCACCATGAATTTGACGCCGTGGTGATGCGCCGATACGGCGTGGGCATAGGTGCCGATCTTGTTCGCCACATCGCCATTGGCGGCAATACGGTCGGCGCCAACGATAACCCAGTCAATGGCGCCATCACGCATCAGAGCAGCGCTGGCGCCCTCTACTATGAGTTGTGCATCGATATGTGCCTTTTGCAGTTCCCAGGCTGTAAGCCGCGCGCCCTGCAGCCAGGGCCGGGTTTCGCTGGCGAAAATGCGGGACAGGCGGCCCAAAGCATGCGCCGTGCGTATGACGCCCAGAGCAGTGCCGATGCCGCCGGTGGCCAGTCCGCCGGTATTGCAGTGGGTCAGTATGCCGGAGCAGGGGTCGATCAGCTCTGCGCCCAGCTCACCCATTTTGCGGTTGGCGGCAATATCCTCATCATGAATGCTGCGGGCTTCCGATATCGCGGCCTGCAGCAAGTCGCTGCCGGTCAGGCCCTGCGCCAGTGACTTCTGTACCTGAGCCGTCATGCGCCGGATCGCCCAGCGCAGATTGATGGCCGTGGGGCGGCTCTGCTCGAGCATGGCCATGTCCCGGGCGAAACCGTGGCGCCACTCCTCGCCCTGGTTTACACGTTGCTGCAGGCTGAGAACGGCGCCGAACGCCGCAGTGATGCCGATGGCCGGCGCCCCGCGCACCACCATATCGGCGATGGCGCGGGCGGTA
>QOAV01000139.1 GCA_003972845.1 Gammaproteobacteria bacterium | reverse complement strand
TTTTTAAGGAAAAATTCGAAGGTGGGCGGATTCAGATCCAGACCGTCCGCGACCCCCAGGCGCTTGCAGATGGAGCCGGTGGATATATTCCGTACCACGCACTCGATGGGCAGCATATCCAGTTTCTTTACCAGTGACTCTTCATCGGACAGCAGCTTTTCGAAATGTGTCTCAATGCCGGCATCCTGCAATTTCTGCATAATGAAAGCATTGAACTGGTTATTGACCGCGCCCTTGTGCGCCAGCTTTTCAATTTTCTCGCCATCGAACGCCGACGTATCATCACGGAAATACATGATCAGTTTGTCTGCATCATCCGTAGCATAAATCGACTTGGCCTTGCCGGTATTCAGCAGCTTTTTCTTTTCCATCTCTTGTTCCTGTGTGCGATTGGTGCGGCTTCCTGTGTGCGATTGGTGCGGCGAAGATCAGTTTCCCGAATTAACGGAGGCGCCGGCTAATTCCCTTACTGAAGCTGCTCCAGCAACAACTTGAGTATTTTTTCTCCGGTGCCGGATGTTTCCGCAGCGCCGGATTCGGTCAATACGATCACTGATGTGGTCTCGCCTTGGTCTGCCAGTTTTACCTGAAAAACATTGTTGGCCGCTTTCTTTTTGCCGCCAAAGACTTTTTTGAAGAAGCCCTTGTTGCCGCCTGATTTGGCCGGATCGTCATAGCGCACATAATAAACGCCCTGCTCCCGGTTCCGGTCCTGCACGGCGAAACCCACCCGGTCCAGCACTATGCCGACCTGACGCCAGGCGTTGTCGAAGCGGCTGTCGAGCACCAGCTTCGGCGCGCTGCCGTCGGATAGCAACCGGGCTTTGGGCGCCGTTGGCGCATCGCTGCCCGCCACCTGCTTCGCCTTGTCTTCGGGAGCGCCCAGATCGACCATGATCAGACGCAACATTTCGGCTTCCAGATCCGGGTCGGACGGCCGCATTTCCCAGTACGTGGTGCGTACTTCGCTGTTATCGCTGGAGGAGCGCTCGACCATGCCGCTGTGGGCCAGGTAAATCTCCGTGGTGCCTGGTTCGCGGCCCGGCTCGATGCGCACCCGGAACTTGTCGCGCAAGCCCGCTACGTAATTGCCGCCAATGTGTTTTTTCAGAAAACCGCGTATGCCGCCCAGTTTGACATTCGGCCGGTGCTCGGCCCAGTCTGTTTCCATGATGCCGGTCGCCGGATTTTCCTTCACCAGATTCAGGCCCCGGGTCGCCCAGAACTGTTTCAACCTGGCCCACACCGCCTGCGGCTCGGCTTTCACCACCAGCCAGCGTTCGTTGCCGGCGCGCTCCATGCGCACATTGTCCGGTTGCGGCAGTACGCCGGCGTTAACCGCTGCCGTGCGCTGCGCGCCGACATCGACACCGCCGCTGCGTTCGTAATCCGCCATGCTCGCCGCGCTACCCTTCGGTATGCCCAGAGCGTTATCCGCTGGCGCCTGGGTCAGATCAGGCGGCATTTCCAGAGATCGACCCTTTTCCACGGATTTGTAATCAACGCGCGATGCTTCACGCGCTTTTTCGATGGTGCCGCAACCGCCCAATATGAGGCCGGCAAGGGCCGGGATCACCACGCTGTTTATCAATCGTTTGTTCATTCGGTTTTCCTGTAGATTTTTCAGACACCGGCGCGCTGCATGGCTTCCAGAACGTCATCCTGGTACTGGGCCGACAATGGCGTCAGCGGCAGACGGATACCATCGGGCATCAGACCCAGACGCGCCACCGCCCATTTTACCGGGATCGGGCTGGATTCCAGAAACAGCCGTTCATGCAGCAGTTTCAGATCTTCGTTGATGCGCTCTGCGCCTGCGCGGTCGCCTGCCAGCGCCAGTTTGCACATCTCGTGCATTTTTACCGGCGCTACGTTGGCGGTCACCGAAATGCAGCCCTGGCCTCCGCGCTCGATGAAATCCAGCGTGGTGGCGTCGTCGCCCGAATACATCTCAAAGCCAGTCTTGCACAATTCTTTCAATTCCTCCGCCCGCTGCATGTCGCCAGTAGCGTCTTTGATGCCGATAACGCCATCGAGTTCAGACAGTCTGGCCGTGGTTTCCGCGCTCATGTCCACGGCTGTGCGACCCGGCACATTGTAGAGGATCTGGGGAATGTCAACCGCCTCGGCCACCGCCCGGAAATGCAGATACAGGCCTTCCTGGGTCGGTTTGTTGTAATAGGGAGTCACCAGCAGGCAGGCGTCGGCATCGACTTCCCGGGCCTGTCGCGTCAGAGTGATGGCCTCGGTAGTGGAATTCGCGCCGGTGCCGGCTATGACCGGAATGCGTCCGGCCACGGCTTTCACCGTGCGCCGTATGACCTCGATATGTTCTTTCTCGTTCAAGGTGGCGGATTCGCCCGTGGTACCCATGGAAACGATCGCATCCGTGCCGCTTTCCACGTGAAATTCCACCAGTTTTTCCAGAGCGGTAAAGTTCAGCGAACCATCCGCATGCATGGGCGTAACCAGCGCCACCATACTGCCGTGAAACATGCTTTTTTGCTCAAACATTACAAGGCAAAGGATGGTACTTGGCAGGGCAAAGAATAACAACAGGAATCCGCCCGGCAAATGCGGCTCGCGGGGGGGGTACGACCCGCGCAGATAACAGAAGCGCCATCACCGGTGATTGCAACGAAGGCGGCGATTCATTATCATGATCGCCCCGCAGGGCCGCCAGCCTCGGCCTTTTCCCTCGGCCTCTTCGTACGGCCCTTCGTAAAATTTATGGACACAGGAGGAAACAGCCATGTCTGCAAACAGAACCTTACCCGGAATGATTGTGGCGCTCAGTCTGCTCGCTTTTGTGCAATCCGCATTTGCTCTT
>QOAV01000148.1 GCA_003972845.1 Gammaproteobacteria bacterium | reverse complement strand
AGTCTGAGACAACAATGCCGGCGACAGCGCCGATACTGAACAGAAGCTGGCCAATGCAGGCGTGAACTTCAGCCCCCCCATGAAGATGTCGTGCTCAAATTTGACCATACAGGATGCCCCCGACAATGACGATAACGACGGCTTCAATCTGGGTGTGGGCTATCAATTCTGATCGACAATGAAACATCTGCGATCGCTGTTGTTACTGGCGGCGCTGATCCCCTATGCCGGTGTCAGCGCCAAAGGCGTTTGTCAGAAACCGGCTGAATTCGTCGCCGAGTCGCTGGGCGCTGATGCCGCAGTACCCAAAGGCCTGTCTCTGGCCGGCAATCTGGCCACTGAGGTGATGGCCATACTGGGCCACGCCTGTCCGCATTCGCGTCTGCGATTCTGGCGCGAAAGGGTCAAACGTCATGTCTAATAGCAATACTTTGATCTCTATCATGGCGCAAACGGGAAACATGTGTGCAAAATGGAGCGACGAGGCATCTGATCTCGGGTTTGACGAATCAATCCATGCAGAGCAGTGGGAGAAGATATGAGTACGCAAGCAGAAGAAGGCATTGCCATACAGACAGGAGATCAGTTAATCAAGGCGTCGCCGCTGGGTGCCGAGTTGTCCGATGCACAGGTAGACACTCTGGCCAAGTTGATTAAAGTCACCAGCCTGAAGGATGGCGAGTTTTTATTGCAAGAGGGGCATGCGGACGATGTGTTGTACGTCATCGCCAGCGGAAAGCTTGAGGTATGCAAGGACGTGGGTGGCGGTGAGCATATAACTCTGCAGGTTCTCCATGCCGGGGACATGGCCGGTGAGCTGGGGTTCATCGACGGCCACAAACATAGCGCCGGCCTGCGCGCCATCGGTGAATGTTCCGTGTTCGGTTTACTTCGGTCCGATCTGGAAGGGTTGCTGAAAACGGATGGTGAGCTGGTTTACAAGGTCATGCGGGCGATTATCCGCACCGTACATCGCATATTGCGGCAAATGAACATTCAGTACGCCGAGATGCAGAACTACATCGCCAAGCAGCACGGCCGCTACTGATTTCCATTCATTGTCACTGAGGGGAAAGTCAGGCTGACCTTGCCGTTTTGTCGAGTTGCTGCAGGCGCTCCGGTGTGCCGACATCCTGCCATTCTCCCGTATAGATTTCTCCGCTTATCTGGCCCTTTGTCATGGCCTTTCTGAGCAATGGCGCCAGGGCCGCCGGCTGCGCCGGGTCACAACCGGCAAATAATTCCTTGCGATACACGCCGATGCCGCTGAACGTGTGCTTTCTCCCTCCGTTTTCATGCAAGACATTGCCTTCAACATGAAAATCACCATGGGGATGGTGGGACGGATTGGGAATCATGACCAGATGCGCCAGGCCATCTATTCCCTGCGGTAATTGGCCGAATGGATAGTCGCTCCAGATGTCGCCATTGATGATCAGAAACGGATCGGTCTGCAGCAAGGGCAAGGCCTTGCAAATGCCCCCGGCGGTTTCCAGCGCCTTGTCATTCTCGTTGGAATAACTGATTGCAAGGCCGTAGCGGCTGCCGTCGCCCAGCGCAGCGGGGATCTGCTCGCCCAGCCAGGAGTGGTTGATGACCACATGACCAAACCCGGCTCTCGCCAGGCTTTCCAGATGATATTCAATCAGTCGTTTGCCGCCGATTTCAAGCAACGGCTTGGGCGTCAAGTCGGTCAGAGGCCGCATGCGTTCGCCACGGCCGGCGGCGAGTATCATGGCGTCCATCAGGTCTGATATTTTTCCGTGAGTGCCACCAGAGTTTGCAGTCGCGGATGCTTTTCCGCCGCCTCCACAACATAGTTCCAGGTGCGTGGAATATCGTCCAGGTATTTTTGCTTGCCGTCACGGTAGTTGAGACGCGAGAAAATACCGATGGCCTTGAGGTGGCGCTGTACGCCCATGAGATCGAACCAGCGCATGAAAGTTTGCTCGCTGACATCTTCTTTCAGCAAGCCGGAGTGCATCAGCTGTTCGTAAAAACCCAGGGCGCGATTTTCGATATAGGCCCGGGGCCAGGCAATATAACAATCACGCAGCAATGAGACCGCATCGTAGGTGATCGGGCCGGTTACGGCATCCTGAAAATCCAGTATACCGGGCGGGTTGGTCCCGGTTTGCATGAGATTGCGCGAGTGATAGTCGCGGTGTACCCAGACCTGCGGTTGCTCCAGCGCGTTATTGGCCAGCTGATCGAATGTGTTGCTGAGCAGAGTCTGTGCGTTTTTGTCGAGTGCCGCTTGCAGGTGTCTGGCCAGGTACCAGTCGCGGAACAGATGCATTTCGCCCAGTAGCAGCTTTCGATCGTACGCTGGCAGAAACTCGGGGTCGGTGAGGACGCCGGCCTGCAGGGTGACCAGCGGCGCCAGAGCCATACTGTGAATAGAGTCTATGTTGTCGTCGTTCATCAGGTCCAGCAGTTGCCGGTCGCCCAGATCGCTCAACAAAATGAAACCCTGTCGCTCGTCAAAGGCAATGATTTCAGGAACGTTCAGGCCCATGCCGTGGAAGCGGGAATCAATGCGAATGAAATCATCAATGGGTTCCCGGTCCGGCGGCGCGTCCATTACCACCCATGAGCCGTCCCCTGCTCTCGCCCTGAAATAGCGCCGGAAACTGGCGTCATCGTACAAAGGGTCCAGTTCATAGCCATTGGTCAGTTGAGGCAACGATTGCAACCACTGGTGCAGCAAACCCAGCCGTGAATCGGCTTCGTCTTGATCTTTTCTGAAGTCTTGCAAGGGGGAATCTGGTACCATGTCAGGTTACATCAAATATAAATGGGGGCCACGCTTGATGGCGCATGAATTCTATGCCATTTTATGGC
>QOAV01000024.1 GCA_003972845.1 Gammaproteobacteria bacterium | reverse complement strand
TTCGAGCTGGGCGCAGCCACCATCGACCCGCAGATCGAGGGCTTTGATCCAGCGCCGCTGGGGCCCTATCTGGAAAGCCTGGGCATACCTCATTATTGCCATTCCGAGCCAGTGGTCGAACGCGCCCGGGAACAAATGCGCGGCGATTCATTCTGCTCGTTCTGCTCGCGCATCCGCCGCAGCAGCCTTTACACCATCGCCCGTGACAACGGCTACAACGTGCTGGTGCTGGCGCAGCATCTGGATGATCTGGCGGAGTCCTTCCTCATGTCCGCCTTTCATCAGGGTAAACTGGAAACCATGAAGGCCCATTACACCATTGACGCCGGCGATCTGCGGGTCATCCGGCCGCTGGTTTATATCCGCGAGCGGCAACTGGCGGATTACGCAACGGCGGCCAACCTGCCGGTGATTCCCGACAACTGCCCGGCCTGCTTCAGCAAGCCCACCCAACGGGAATACATGAAACAACTGCTGGCGCGGGAAGAACAGGAACATCGGCATTTATTTGCCAATCTGAAGAACGCCATGAAACCTTTGATGTCAGATACGAACGAACCCGAAGGAGAACAATGATGGACGTACAGGAATTGCTGGAAAAGCTGCTGCAGGAAGGCAGGGAACTGGCTGAAAAAGGCCAAAACGTTGCCGAAGACAAACTCGACATACCCGAAAGCGGACCACAACGCGACGCCATGATCGACGGCCTGAAAAAAGGCGCTCTGGCGGCAGGCGGGCTGGCCCTGCTGCTGGGTACGCGCGGCGGTCGGCGGCTTACCGGCGGCGCTCTGAAGCTGGGCAGCATCGCCGCGCTGGGCGGACTCGCCTACAACGCCTGGAAGAATTGGCGTGGCGATAATCCGGGCAAACCGGTTGATCAACTCTCCGCTCCCGAAGCGGAAGACCGCAGCCGCCTGTTGCTGCGCGCCATGATCGCCGCCGCCAAGGCTAATGGCGAAATCGACGACGCCGAGCAGGCACGCATCGAAAAAACCATCGCCGACATGCACCTTAAACAGGACGATCTGGCTTTTCTGAAAGATGAAATTCACAAGGATCTGGATCTGGACGAACTGGCTAGCGACGTGAATTCACCAGCGGCAGCAGCCGAGGTTTATCTGGTTTCCAGAGTGCTGATCAACGACAGCGATGCGCGGGAAATAGCCTATCTGGACGCTCTTTGTAACAAACTCGATATTGACCCGGAGCAACGCGCAACTCTGGACGCCCAGATCAGGTAACTGTCTACAATGAAAAACAGTTTGTTAAGCGGGCTGCGTAACGGCCTCGGCGCACTGATTGTCGGCATCGACAAACTCACCCGCCCAACGCCGCTGGAGCGCAGCCCCGAAAAACAGGCGGAAGTCGAGCAACAATTGCAAAACATGAGCATCTACCAGTTCACCGGCTGCCCGTTCTGCGTCAAAACCCGCCGCGCCATGCATCGACTCAACCTGCCCATTGCATATCGAGACGCCAAACAATCGCCCTGGCGCGAGGAACTGGAACGGGGCGGCGGCAAGGTTCAGGTGCCGTGTTTGCGCATTGATGAGGACGGTGAAACGCGCTGGATGTACGAATCCAGTGATATTAATCAGTATATGGAAGAACGTTTCGGCTAACGCAACCGTTCCGGTTCACTTGGTCTCCGCAGCCCTGGCAGGCAACAGCTCGATTTCCGCATTGACTGAAACATCAATGGCCTGCTCCCCCGCCTCCAGCACCGGCGGAACCACGGCTTTCATCATGCGCATTTCAGCCATGGGGTAAGGTTCGACCGGCATGTTTTCACCGCCGCGAATACCCAAACGAATGATCTTGAATCCACCAAAGCCCAGTGTCTGCGCGATCTGCCTGGCGCGAGCCTGAAACTTCTTCAGGCCGGCGTCGGTGAGGCGTTCACGGGCCGATTCACGCGCACTGTCGGAAACCGAATAGCCGAGAGAATTCAGCCCCAGCCGTTCCTGCACCTTGGCCAGGGTATGACTCAGCAATTCCGCATTGGCGCTTTCCAGCCGAATGGTCTGGCGTACGCGCCACTGGTTGCTGCGGTCACCCTTGCGGTACACCGGCTGGGTAGCGTAGTTCTGGGTGGAAAACCTGATATCGGGGCTTTGCCTGATCAGATCCGCGGCCCACTGAATATCCGTATTGACCTTGTTGGACAGAATCGCCAGATCCTTGCCGGAGGCCTCGGAGAACAGCGTGGCAACCAGCGTGTCGTTGGGCACATCTTCGCTGACGGACACCGAAAAACCGACATGGTTTTCCACCGCCGGCGTCTCGGCGGCCAGCGCCGGAGTAATGAAAAACAAGGAAAAAACGATCGAAATTAAACGCATATGATGTGCCCCCCTGGGTTGATTCAAGAGTGTTAGAGCCTGCCCGCAGCCCGGTAGTTCAATTCAGTTTTTTGCCCGTCGGCGCATTGCCGGATGGGTCTTGCCAGGGAATAGGCTGGCTCCAGCCGGTTTTTGGCAATATGTCCACCAGAATCTTGCTCAGCATGTGCAACACGTTGTTGTCCAGATTGAAATTGACGCCTTTGCCGTCCACCGAATTCATGCTCAGCAGATAGCCGCCCTCTTTTTTGACTTTCATTTGCGCCCTGGTCAGCAGGATATTTTCATCGCCCAGGGGGAAATTTGTCGGCTGCTCCTTGAAAGGCCGCGCAGTATCCATTTTCTGTGTCGCCGCCTCCTGCTGAAAATCCAGCACCGCTTTGCGGGTTTCGGCCGATGACTGCTGCACCACATCCGGATTGGCGCGCAAACCTTTTTGTAGCAACGGCCAGAGGCCCTGGGTAAAGCGCCGGGTCAGCCAGAAGCGGAATTCTTCTTTTGATGTGGTGTTGACGCGCAAGACC
>QOAV01000154.1 GCA_003972845.1 Gammaproteobacteria bacterium | reverse complement strand
TTAATATTAATTTGATATTTTCAATAAATGGATTAGACAAACTGTTTGTTAACTCATCTTCATCTTTAAGCAGTTTCTGATAGATTTTATTAAACGATTTGAATGTATCCGGTAGATATTCTTCCCAAGCTTGAATAATATATTCCTTTTTGGCAAATTCAGCATCTTTCTTACTTGATACATCGTGTAAAGCTCCTTCATCTCCGCTATGTTCTTCAAGTAATTCCTCTTTTTGCGAAATTACCATATCCAAATCATTTTGCAAATTGTCAATTTCGGTTTGTTCAGCTTGAAAATATTCCAGGATAATCAATTTTGGCGGGATAAGTTGTCCTTCCAAACCTTCAATACCGGCAACTTCTTTGTCTTTTGCGCCTTTTTTCTGCGCATGAACCGAGTGCGTATAGCGTTTGGTCTGAATGACAATATCGAGGCTGTCGCTGTGCAGCCAGGCCGCACGCTCCGGCGCCGCGCCCTCGCCCTGGCGGATGTGGCAGTTCACGCAATCGACCGTCTCCAGATCCTGGTCATGGGGCAGGCTCTCGATATCCGAGTGGCAATCGAGACAGCGGTACCGGCCATGAATACTGGCGCGCAATGCTGCTGCATCGACATCCAGATGGCGGTAGGGAGGCGAACCGTCCTCGCCCAGCGGTACGGCAAAACCTTTCTGGCCGTGGCATTCCAGACAATCGGCATCAGTAATCGCTTTTTTTTCGACGTTCTGCTGTTCAGTCTGCGGCTGGCCGGCGGATGGCTCCACCCCTTCTTCCGCAAATATACCCGCAGAAACCAGCGCCAGCAGCAGGCTGGCGACAAAGCGAAAGTCGCACCTGTTCATAGCTTCTGCGTGAATTCGGGATAGGCCTCCAGACCGATCTCGGCGATATCCGCGCCTTCGTATTCGTCCAGTTCGGACAGACGGATACCCACGGTCTTTTTCAGCGCCATCCAGGTCAGGAAACTGGCGCCAAAGGTCCAGACAAAGATCAGGGCTATGCCTTCCAGCTGCGCAGCCAGACTGGCCTCCGGATTAGACAGAACCACGGCAAACAAACCCCAGAGTGCGGATACGCCATGTACCGAAATTGCCCCCACCGGATCATCGATGTGCGCCACCCGATCCAGCATAATGATGGAAACCACCACCAGCAAACCGGCCACCATGCCGATGAACGCCGCCAGCCCCGGTGTCGGGGTGAACGGCTCAGCAGTGATCGCCACCAGCCCGGCGAGTATGCCGTTCAACCCCATGGTAAGGTCAGTCTTGCCAAACCAGAACCGCGACAAAGCCAGAGCCGCCATGCAACCGCCTGCAGCAGCAATATTGGTGTTGACAAAAATCAGCGACACCGCGTTGGCATCGGCCACCGAGGTAATTGTTAGCTGCGAACCGCCGTTGAAACCGAACCAGCCCAGCCACAGGATCAGGGTGCCGAGCGTGGCAAAAGTCATATTGGAGCCGGGAATGGCCATGGGTTGCAGTCGACCGCCGGGCGTTTTCACATATTTGCCCTTGCGCGGACCCAGCAACAGCACACCCGCCAGCGCCGCGGAAGCGCCTGCCAGATGCACCACGCCGCTGCCGGCGAAATCAAGAAAACCAGCCTTGTCCAGCACCCCTCCGCCCCATTTCCAGTAGCCTTCCACCGGGTAGATCACACCGGTCATGACCACGGCAAACGCCAGAAAGGCCCACAGTTTCATACGCTCCGCCACGCTGCCCGAAACAATGGACATGGCGGTGGCGACAAACACCACCTGAAAAAAGAAATCGGCCATGTTGGAATGACGTGTTTCACCGCCGGAATTGACCACTTCCGCCAGACTGTTGTCCAGATCAAGAAAGAAAGACAATGAAGGGATCCAGGCACTGTCACTGTCGCCATACATGATGTTGTAGCCCATGAACAAATACATCAGACAGGCAATGGAATACAACGCGATATTCTTGGTGAGAATCTCGGCCACGCTTTTGGTTCGCACCATGCCCGATTCGAGCATGGCGAAACCGGCAGCCATCCACATCACCAGCGCGCCGGACATGAGCAGGAAAAAAGTATCCTGCGAATAAATCAGTTCAATCAGTGTGGTTTCCATGGGCTTTCACTCGGATTAGCGTTAATGCCAAAATAAAGAATCCTCCCCTGCCGGGGAGGATTGCGGGACTCGCATCAGTCCTTCTGTTCCCGGGCTGCAGCGGCCTCTGCTTTCATGCGTTCCTTCATGATATTGAAGCCATGATTGTCATCGTCCGAAGGACGCCAGGCTTTCGGCGGCTTGGCACCCTTGAACCAGCGGTGCATGGGCGACGCCAGCGTTTCATCCAGCAGTTTCGCTACCTTGTCAGCGCCCTGCTGATTGCCGTTCTGGCGCGCCTGCTCGATGGCTTCGCGAATTTCCGGCACCATTTCAATATAGAAACGATGGGCCACCTCGAAAACACCTTCCCAATGCACATAGTCCGGCGCAAACATGGCGGCGCCGTGGCGCGCCCGGCGACCTTCATGATGCCACAGGTAGAAGTAGGTCCATTCAACTGACTCGTTGAACTTGGTCTTGTCGCGCAGGCCGTTTTCCGCCATCGCCACGAACAGCTTTTTTGCCGGAATCAGGAACTTGTCATTGAAGGTGACAACGAAAGTATCCAGCTGCTCGAAATGCGCATCGACTATATTGGTGCCGTGGCAGGAGCGGCAGACGCTTTTCATGTCCTTGCGGCGCTGCAGCCAGGGCTTGACCTTCTTGCCTTTCTCGATGGCCTTGGAATCCACCTTGGCGGAAACCGGCGCACGCAGGTTCCAGGCGATACGGTCGCCGATGTCATGCGTGACGGGCAGATCCTTGGTGCGCGACATATGGCAGGTGGCGCAGGTGGGCGCG
>QOAV01000151.1 GCA_003972845.1 Gammaproteobacteria bacterium | reverse complement strand
TCGGCAACGTGGTGGCCATTGGTGTGCTGGCCGCTTTTATACTTACCGTGACTTTTCTGCCCGCGCTGATGAGCGTATTACCCGCCAGGGCTCGCAAGCAGGGCGATATCGGTTCCAGAGTCATGGCGCGCCTGGGTAACTGGGTAGTGACTCATCAGAAGCGTCTGTTGTGGGGTTCGCTGTTACTGGCCGCGATTCTGGTCGCCCAGGTTCCGCGCAACAGTCTGAACGACAATTTTGTGGAATATTTTGATAGCACCATCAAGTTCCGTCAGGACACCGATGTGGTGGACAAATATCTGAGTGGTTTGTACCGGATCAATTATTCGCTCGATGCGAAGGAGCCGGGAGGCGTCAGCAAGCCGGCTTTTCTGGCCAGTGTGCAACGCTTCGAGGAATGGCTGAAAACACGGCCGGAAGTGAAACACGTCAACAGCATCACGGACATATTCCGGCGCCTGAACAAGAACATGCATGGCGACGACCCGGCCTATTACCGTCTGCCGGAAAGCCGCGAGCTGGCGGCGCAGTATCTGCTGCTGTACGAAATGTCGCTGCCGTATGGCCTGGATCTGAACAACCAGATCAATGTGGATAAATCGGCCACCCGGCTATCCGTTTCCCTGCCGGTGATGAGCACCAACAAGGTGCTGGCGTTTGAGGAAACAGCGCGTGAATGGATGCTGAAAAACACGCCGGATATTCATTCCTACGGCTCCAGCCCGACCATCATGTTTGCGCATATAGGCTATCGAAACATTCGCAGCATGCTCACCGGAACGTCCATTGCACTGGTGCTGATTTCCATGATACTGATATTCGCCTTCCGTTCTTTCAAGCTGGGCCTGGTCAGTCTGATTCCCAATCTGGTGCCGGCTGCTGTTGGTTTCGGTATCTGGGGCATGACGGTGGGCGAGGTCGGCCTGGCGCTGTCGGTGGTCACCGGCATGACCCTTGGCATCGTGGTGGACGACACCGTGCATTTCATGTCGAAATACTTGCGCGCGCGGCGCGAGCAGGGGCTCAGCGCCGAAGATGCCATTCGATACGCTTTTCGCAGCGTCGGCTGGGCCCTGTTCGTGACATCCGTGGTGCTGGTGGCTGGATTTCTGATTCTGACCTTGTCACACTTCAAGCTGAATTCACAAATGGGCCTGTTGACGGCCGTGATCATCGCCATTGCGCTGATCGCCGATTTCTTCCTGTTGCCGCCGTTGCTGATGGCGGTGGACAAGGATCAACCCAAGGAGAATACCTGATGAACAGATGGACTCGTTACGCCGGTGTGGCGTTGTTGCTGGTGCTGCAATCTGCGCCTTTTGCCCGGGCTGAAACGCCGGAAGAAAAAGGTTTGGCTATTGCCGTGAAAGCGGATCAGGCGGATAGCGGCTGGGGTGACCAGACCAGTAACATGACCATGATACTGCGTAATCGCAATGGCGATGAAAGCATTCGCAAGATACGCAGCAAGGCGCTGGAAGTGAAGGGTGATGGCGACAAGTCGCTGACTATTTTCGACGAACCCAAGGACGTGCAGGGCACGGCTTTTCTGAGCTTCACCCATTCCCACAAGCCCGATGACCAGTGGCTGTATCTGCCCGCCTTGAAGCGGGTCAAGCGCATTTCATCCAAGAACAAGTCCGGGCCGTTCATGGGCTCCGAGTTTGCTTTTGAGGATCTGACTTCACAGGAAGTGGATCGCTATACCTACAAATGGCTGCGCGACGAGGAACTGGACGGCAAACCGGTTTATGTGATCGAACGCCGGCCCAGCTACAAGCATTCCGGCTATACCCGGCAGGTGGCATGGGTGGACAAGAATATACTGCGGCCGGTGAAGATCGATTTTTATGATCGCAAGGATTCCCTGCTCAAGACTCTGACCATCAAGGACTACAAGCAGTACAAGGACAAATTCTGGCGACCCGGCACCATGGATATGGTCAATCACCAGACCGGGAAATCCACGACCCTGACTTTCTCCGACTACCAGTTCGGCAGCGGACTGAGTGATCGCGATTTTGACCGCAATGCCCTGAAGCGGGCGCGCTGACAGGGTGACCCGGCGCCACCAGCCGGTTTGCATCGAACAGCCGGACTGGCTGTTCGATGTGCTGGATTTGCAGCGTGTTTATATAACGCAACAACAGCGCATGGCTCTGGCCATCAAGCTGTCCGCGCATAACGTGAAGCAGGGTGGCGGCCCGTTCGGCGCATGCGTGTTCGACATGCAGGATCACACACTGATCGCGGCTGGCGTCAATCGGGTGGAACAGGCGGGCCTGTCTGTCGCCCATGCCGAAATGATCGCCCTGATGCAGGCTCAGCGCCATCTGCAAAGCTGGACTCTGGACGCCGAAGGCCTGCCCGATTGCGAGCTGGTGACCAGTTCGGAACCCTGTGTACAGTGTTTTGGTGGTATCTACTGGTCGGGCATCAAGCAGCTGGTCTGTGGCGCATACAAATCAGATGTCATGGGCCTGGGGTTCGACGAAGGCCCGAGACCCGATGACTGGATTGACAGCCTGCTGAAACGGGGAGTGGCGGTGAAAACAGGTATCATGCGGGACGCTGCTGTAGAAGTTTTGCACCGCTATAAAGACGCCGGAGGCCTGATCTACAACCCCTGAATCACTACCGCCCGGCTGTTTGCCAGACTGACAGGATGTGGAAAAACGCAATCCCTGGCCTTTTTCAACCACGGAAGCGGTCTTGTGATTTCCCGCTTCCTTCATTTTCAATGGCCTGTCAGTCGTCCTCCAACAAAAGCAACCAGATCGGCGCCATGATATTGTTGGGTCTGGTCGTCGTTATCCTGCCAAACAACGCTGTGACGTTCTTGCCTGATGTCATAGGTACAATACAAGCCCCCGTACCAGAGCA
>QOAV01000220.1 GCA_003972845.1 Gammaproteobacteria bacterium | reverse complement strand
TGCCCGGGTTCCTTGATGGCGATGTGTCCGTACAGGACAAATCGGCGCAACAGGCGGCGCTGTTACTGGATGTCGCGCCGGGAATGCGGGTGCTGGACGCCTGCGCCGCGCCCGGCGGCAAAACCGGGCATTTGCTGGAACTGGTCGATGGTGATCTGGATTTGACGGCGCTGGATGTGAGTGGCCAGCGACTGACGCGGGTGCGGGAAAACCTTGAACGACTGGACTATTCCGCCACACTGATCGAAGGCGACGCCACACAGCCTGGTGACTGGTGGGACGGCAGGTTGTTTGACCGCATTCTCGTTGATGCGCCCTGTTCCGGCACCGGCGTGATACGTCGTCATCCGGATATCAAACTGCACCGCAAGCCATCAGACATTTCCAGGCTGGCGGATTTACAGGCTGACATGCTTGGCTCGCTCTGGAAGCTGCTGGCTCCAGGCGGTAAGCTACTGTATTGCACCTGTTCGGTATTGGCAGCAGAAAATGACAAGCAATTGTCGCGCTTTATCGCGACCACGGCTGACGCAACGCCAGTGGCTGTTGGGGCTTCTTATGCTCACGAAACCCGTTTCGGCCGGCAGGTGATCACGGGTACGAATGGAATGGACGGCTTTTACTATGGATGTTTGCAAAAAAACGCGCCTTAGCATTATTTTCATCGTATGCAGCCTGCTTTGCGCAGGTAACCTGTATGCACGTGAAATCGCTGTGCGGTCGATCTCGGCAAAAATCGAAACCGGCACGCCTCAGGTCGTCCATCTGGCTGGTGAAACCGCACTGGAATTGCCCGCCAGGGTCGAAACCGCGCTGGACAACGGCATCACGCTGGATTTCGAATACGAGGTGATTCTGAAGCGTAACCGGAGGTTGATCTGGGATCCGGCCCTGTTTCGCTGGTTCTACCGCCGTCAACTGAGTTTTTTCGCTCTTTCGTCGAAATATGTGGTCAGCACCGACCAGGACAATTCAGCTCAGGTATTCGCCAACCTGCGTTCAGCGCTGCAATACCTGAACAGGCTGGACACCATCCGACTGGCGCTGCCGGAAGACATACCCGACGCAGGCAACCAGCACTATATCGAATTCCAGATGCGACTGGATATCGAGTCGTTGCCCTTGCCCATGCGACCGCTGGCTTACATCTCGTCCAGTTGGCGTTTAAGCACAGACTGGATTGAAGTCCCTCTTTCAAAATGAATCCCGAGCACTCAAGGCCCTGTCCGTGAGACGCCCTCGCGCCAGGCCGTTACTGGCCATAGCTCTTTCCTCGATCCTGATTATCAGTCTGTTTCTGCTGAGCCAGGCGACGCAGCAATCAGACCGCTTTGGAAAATATTTTTCCATTCTGCTGGTGCTCGACCTGTTCGGTATCGCCCTGGTACTGGCTGCGGTCATATACAAAATCATTCAACTGCTGAACGAACAGCGCAAATCAGTGATCGGATCCGGTCTGACCCTGCGCCTGGTCGGCGGCTTCATGACTCTCGCCCTGCTGCCGTTGTCAGCAGTCTATTATGTGGCTGTGGAATTCCTCAATGAAGGCATCGACAGCTGGTTTGACGTGCGCATTGAGCAGGCGCTGAACGATTCCTTGCTACTGGGGCGCACCTCACTGGAAGCGACACGTCTCGATATGGTTGATGATCTCCAGGCCGTTGCCAGTGACATTCTCCAAAGCGATAACCCCGCGTCGTTTACCAGTCTGGAATCTCTGAGACAGTTGTACGGGTTTCAAGACCTGACCCTGACATCCTCAGGCGGACGCGTCATCGCATCAAGCAGCGACTCCCCGCTGACCCTGGTGCCGAACATCCCCGCACAATCTGCACTGGGCAGCCTGAAGCCCGGGCACGCCAAGGCAACACTGGAGCCTACGGATGATGGTTCGTTGTTGCTGAAAGGTTATATCGTAATGCCAACCGGCAAATTGCCGCAACAGAACCTGGTGCTGTACGCCATCCGCGCCCTGCCGCCCCGCTATGCCAAACTGGGAAAAAGCGTGCAGGAAGCCCTGGGAGAATACAAGCGCCTGCTGTATTTACGCGCACCCCTGAAAACGTCATTTGTACTCACTCTATCACTGGTGGCGCTGACCACGTTGCTGGTGGGCATCTGGGCAGCCATCATATCTTCACAAAAACTGGCGGCGCCGTTACGAGAACTGGCCAAGGGAACCAAGGCCCTGGCTGCCGGTCACTTCGACCAGAGGCTTTCAGGCGGAGGCGATGATGAAATGGGCGTGCTGGTCAACTCTTTCAACGACATGACCAGCCAAATCCAGAATGCCCAGCAGCAGGTGCAAAAAGCACATCGTGAAACCGAACAACAAAGAACTTACCTGCAAACCGTTCTTGCCTATCTTTCCTCGGGCGTGCTGTCGCTGGACCGGGATCTCAGCCTGCGAACTTACAACGCCCGAGCGGAACAGATACTCGGCATCAGTCTCGAGTCCGGCATTGGCAAGCCCGTTGCTTCGCTCAGTGAAAAATTCCCTTACCTGGAATCCCTCACCAGCTGCATTGAAAAAGCCGCGGGGCAGCAAAAGGAAGAATGGTCTGGTGAAATTGAACTGTTCAACACCCACGGTCACCAATCACTGCTTATGCGACAAAGCCGGATTCCCGACAATGGCGACCGGTTCTCGGCCGGCTGGGTCATCGTCATCGACGATGTAACGGAATTGATTCAGGCACAGAGAGATGCGGCCTGGGGTGAGGTCGCACGGCGTCTGGCGCATGAGATCAAAAACCCGCTGACGCCTATCCAGCTATCCGCCGAACGCCTGCGGCGCAAATACATCGGTGAACTGGCGCAACAGGATTCCGATGCCTTTGACCGCTCCACTCGCACTATCATTGACCAGGTGGAGGCCATGAAAACCATGGTCAA
>QOAV01000208.1 GCA_003972845.1 Gammaproteobacteria bacterium | reverse complement strand
TCGTACAGGGCATCGTACAGCGGCCGCAGATAGGGATCGACCTTCTGCTCCAGATCACCTGGCAAAAAGCCCAGCTTTTCGCCCGCTTCCACCGCCGGTCGCACCAGCACGATACGCGCCACGCGGCGCTCTTCCAGCGCCTGCACCGCGCAGGCCACTGCCAGATAGGTCTTGCCGGTACCGGCCGGGCCGATGCCGAAATTCACGTCATGGGTGAGTATATTGTGCAGATACTGGCGCTGGCGCTCGTTGCGCCCGGTAATGTAGCCCTTGCGCGTCTTGATGCGTGTATCCCGCTCGTCCTCTGTCCAGCCCGTATCCTTTTCACGCAGGGCCAGATGCAGTTTTTCCGCCGACAACGACGCTTTCTGCGCGGTTTCGTCATACAGGGCGCGCACCACTTTCTCGGCCTGGTTGATCTTGCCCGGGTCGCCGCTGATGGAAAACAGATTGCCGCGCCGCGCTATGTTCACGCCCAGCTTCGATTCTATCTGCTTGATATTTTCGTCAAACTGGCCACAAAGTTCAGCCAGCCGGTTGTTGTCGTCGGGAAGAGTTACGGTTAGCGATTTCGAAGAATTACCCAAGTCGGTCAGCTTACCTTTTTCAGCGGTTCAACAAGTTCGCCGCGCAGGGAATTCGGCAGGGCGTCGCTAATGCGGATGGTCACGAACTGCCCGGCCAGCGCCGCGTCGCCGGCAAAATTCACCACCCGGTTGTTCTCCGTGCGTCCGGACATCTGCGCGCCATCCTTGCGCGAAGGCCCTTCCACCAGCACCAGCTGATCTGTACCCGTCATGGAGCGGGAAATGCCCGCCGTCATGTCATTGATACGTTTCTGCAGTATCGCCAGACGCTCTTTTTTCACCGCCATGGGCGTGTCATCGTCCATCTCCGCCGCCGGGGTACCGGGGCGCGGGCTGTATATGAAACTGTAGGACAGGTCATAGCCGATGGCGTCGATCAGGTCCATGGTGGCCTGGAAATCGGCGTCCGTCTCGCCGGGAAAACCGACAATAAAATCCGACGACATGCTGATGCCGGGGCGCTGCTCGCGGATGCGCTGCACCGTTTCCACATACTGCGCCACGGAATGATTGCGCTTCATCGCCGCCAGTATGCGGTCGGAGCCGCTCTGCACCGGCAAGTGCAAATGACTCACCAGCTCGGGCACCTCGCCATAGACCTCGATCAGCGAATCGCTGACATTGTTGGGGTGCGAGGTGGTGTAACGAATGCGGTCAATGCCCTCAATGGCCGCCACATGGTGAATCAGCAAAGCCAGATCACAGGTGTTGCCGTCGGGCATTTCACCAAAATAGGCGTTGACGTTCTGCCCCAGCAGGTTGATCTCGCGCACGCCCTGATCGGCCAGCGACTGCACCTCGGCCAGCACATCCTCCAGCGGGCGCGAAAACTCTTCGCCGCGGGTGTAGGGCACCACGCAGAAAGTACAGTATTTGGAACAGCCTTCCATGATGGAAACAAACGCCTTGACGCCATCGCTACGCGGCGCGGGCAGCGAATCGAATTTTTCGATTTCGGGGAAAGTGATGTCCACCGCCGGTTTGCGCGACTGCGCCACGCCATCCAGCATGGCCGGCAGACGCTGCAGGGTCTGCGGGCCGAATACCAGATCGACATACGGCGCGCGCCGAATCACCGCCTCACCCTCCTGCGACGCCACACAGCCACCGACGCCAATGACCAGTTCGGGGTTGGTCTGCTTCAGCTTGTTCCAGCGACCCAGTTGCGAAAACACCTTCTCCGCCGCTTTTTCGCGTATGGAACAGGTATTCAGCAGCAGCACATCGGCATTTTCCGGATCGGACACCCTCTCCATACCGTGCGATTCCGCCAGCAGATCGGAAATACGGCCGGAGTCGTATTCATTCATCTGGCAGCCATGTGTCTGAATATAAAGTTTTCGCATATACCCCTTGGGTTGACGTTAAAGGAAGGTCTGAATAAGTCCGGCAGGAAACAGGTTGAGGAAAAAGTGCTCCGATTTACCGCGCAGCAAGCGGCAATAGTGATTCTATTGCAGTGAACTTTACGGTAAATCGGGGCGCTTTCGGCCAGCCCGGGCTTGTCATGATTTATTCATGGCCTTCCTTGAGCTGATTATAACGGGGAATGAGGGGCTGACAATGAAGATTTGATTAAAAAGAAGCCAGAAGAAATGGTGGCTATGGGTAGATTTGAACTACCGACCCCATCATTATGAGTGATGTGCTCTAACCAGCTGAGCTACATAGCCACGCGATGCTCTTCAAAACGGGGCGCGAAGATTAACGTCATCGTTGAGGGATTTCAAGGAGGATTGTCAATAACCGCAAGGACAACCGGGTGTAGAATAGGAAAGATGGAAACGATGAAAGCTCTGGTCAAGAAATATCCGCGTGAAGGCCTGTGGATGGAAGACGTGCCGCTGCCGGAAGTGGGCAATAACGACGTACTGTTCAAGATCCACAAAACCGCCATTTGCGGCACCGACATACACATCTACAACTGGGATGAATGGTCGCAGAAAACCATCCCGGTGCCGATGACCATCGGCCACGAATTTGCCGGCGAAATCGTTGACATGGGCTCCAACGTCAGCGGGCTGAACATCGGCGATATCGCCTCGGGCGAGGGCCATATAGTCTGTGAGCGTTGCCGCAACTGTCTCGCCGGACGGCGCCACCTGTGCCCCAACACCATCGGCGTCGGCGTTAACCGCACCGGCGCTTTTGCCGAGTATCTGGCCATTCCGGCAAAAAACGTCTACCGCCCCAGCCGTCCCATATCCACCGAACTGCTGGCCTGTTTCGACCCCTACGGCAACGCCGTGCACACCGCTCTGTCATTCAACATGGTGGGTGAGGATGTGCTGATTACCGGCGCTGGCCCCATCGGCATCATGGCCG
>QOAV01000006.1 GCA_003972845.1 Gammaproteobacteria bacterium | reverse complement strand
TGCCCATCATGATCTCCGGCACCATCACCGACGCCTCCGGCCGCACGCTTTCAGGCCAGACCACCGAGGCGTTCTACAATTCGCTGCGCCACGCCGAGCCGATCTCCATCGGCCTGAACTGCGCACTGGGGCCGGATCTGCTGCGCCAATATGTAGAAGAGCTGGCGCGCATCAGCGAAACCCGTGTTTCCGCCCATCCCAACGCCGGCCTGCCCAACGAGTTCGGCGAATACGACATGACACCCGACGAAATGGCCGGGCATATCCGCGAATGGGCGGAATCGGGCTTTCTCAATATCGTCGGCGGCTGCTGCGGCTCGTCACCGGATCACATCAGAGCTATCGCCGAGGCGGTGAAAGATTTCCAGCCGCGCGCCCTGGCGAAAACCACGCCGGAATGCCGATTGTCCGGGCTGGAGCCGCTGAACATCGGCGAAGACAGCCTGTTCGTGAACATCGGAGAACGCGCCAACATCACCGGCTCGGCCAAATTCAAACGCCTGATACTCAACGAGGAATACGAGGAAGCGCTGGACGTGTGCCGCAGCCAGGTGGAAAACGGCGCACAGATCGTCGATATCAACATGGATGAAGGCATGCTGGATGGCAAAGCCGCCATGACCACTTTCCTCAACCTGTGCGCAGGCGAGCCGGACATCGCCAAAGTGCCGATGATGATCGATTCATCCAAATGGGAAATCATCGAGGCCGGCCTGCAATGCGTGCAGGGCAAGGCCATCGTCAACTCTATTTCCATGAAGGAAGGCATGGAAAAATTTCTGCGCGAAGCGCGGTTATGCCGCCAGTACGGCGCGGCGGTGATCGTCATGGCTTTCGATGAGGAAGGCCAGGCCGACACCGAGGCGCGCAAGGTGGAAATATGCACCCGCGCCTATAAAATACTCACTGAGGAAGTAGGTTTCCCGCCGGAAGACATCATTTTCGACCCGAATATTTTCGCCATCGCCACCGGCATCGAAGAACACAACAACTACGCGGTGGATTTCATCAACGCCACCCGCCGCATCAAGCAGACCCTGCCATACGCCAAGGTCTCCGGCGGCGTATCCAACGTCTCGTTCTCGTTCCGCGGCAACAACCCGGTGCGCGAAGCCATCCATTCGGTGTTCCTTTACCACGCCATCAGGGCGGGCATGGACATGGGCATCGTCAACGCCGCGCAACTGGCGGTATACGACGATCTGCCGGAAGAGCTGCGTACCATCGTCGAGGACGTGGTGCTGAACCGTGACCCGGAAGCCGGTGAAAAGCTGGTGGACATCGCGCCCAAGTACAAGGGCGACGGCAGCGCAGGCAAAAAGGAAGAAGACCCGGAATGGCGCGAATGGCCGGTGGAGAAGCGGTTGGAGCATTCGCTGGTGAAAGGTATAACCGAGTTCATCGACAGCGATACCAAAGAAGCGCTGGAAAAACTCGGCCGCCCCATACTGGTCATTGAAGGCCCGCTCATGGACGGCATGAACGTGGTCGGCGACCTGTTTGGCGCGGGCAAGATGTTCCTGCCGCAGGTGGTGAAATCCGCCCGCGTGATGAAAAAGTCCGTGGCCTGGCTGGAGCCGTATCTGGAAGCTGAAAAGGCCGAATGCGCGGCGCAGGCCGCTGGCAAGATACTCATGGCCACGGTCAAGGGCGATGTGCATGACATCGGCAAGAACATCGTCGGCGTGGTGCTGCAATGCAACAATTACGAAGTCATTGATCTGGGCGTCATGGTGTCATCGGACAAAATTTTGCAGGCCGCGCGCGACGAGAACGTGGACATCATCGGCCTGTCCGGGCTGATTACACCATCGCTGGACGAAATGGTGCATGTGGCGAAGGAAATGAAGCGCCAGGGCTTCAGCATCCCGCTGATGATCGGCGGCGCCACCACCTCCAAGGCCCACACGGCGGTAAAAATCGAGCCACAGTACGAACACGGCGCCATCTACGTGGCCGATGCCTCACGCGCCGTGGGCGTGGCCTCGGCGCTGCTCTCCGACGACCAGAAAGACGATTTCCTGCGCGAAACCCGCGAGGATTACGACGCCGTGCGCGAACGCCGCAAAGGCGTCAACGAAGCCAAGAACCTCGCCCCCATCGCCGACGCCCGCGCCAACCGCACGCCCATCGACTGGACCGGCTACCAGCCGGTCAAACCGGCCAGACCCGGCGTCACCGTGCTGACAGACATCGACCTGGCTGAGATAGTCCCCTATATCGACTGGACCTTTTTCTTCCACGCCTGGCAGTTGAAAGGCCGCTTCCCGAAGATACTCGACGACCCGGAAAAAGGCGTGGAAGCGAAAAAACTCTACGCCGACGCAGTGGAAATGCTGGACCAGATCATCAAGGAAAAATGGCTGGGCGCGGCGGCCGTGGTGGCTATCTATCCGGCCAACGCCGTGGGCGACGACGTGGAGGTTTATACCGACGACACCCACGAGCAAGTGCTTACTACTTTCCATTTTCTACGCAAACAGGGCAAGCAGCCGCAGGGCAAATACACCGAAAGCCTGGCCGACTATATCGCACCGAAAGACACCGGCATCCCCGACTACATCGGCGGATTCGCCGCCACCGCCGGCATCGGCATCGACGAAAAAGTCGCCGAATTCGAAGCCGACCACGACGACTACAACGCCCTCATGCTCAAAGCCCTCGCCGACCGCCTTGCCGAAGCCCTCACCGAATGGCTGCACCTGAAAGTCCGCACCGAACTGTGGGGCTACGCCAAAGACGAGCAACTGGACAATGACGCCCTCATCGCCGAAAAATACCAGGGCATCCGCCCCGCCATGGGCTACCCCGCCAGCCCCGACCACACCGAAAAAGACCTGCTGTGGGAATGGCTCGACGCCGAGAAAAACACCGGCATCTGGCTCACCGAGTCCAAAGCCATGGTCCCCACCGCCGCCGTTT
>QOAV01000035.1 GCA_003972845.1 Gammaproteobacteria bacterium | reverse complement strand
CGGCGGCCAGTATTCTGGCAACGCTGACATCATTCGGCGCAATCGACGCGCAGGTAATTAACGACAGGGCCGGGCGATTTTTGAAACAAACCGCCAAGCCGTTTGATATCGTCTTTCTCGACCCGCCGTTTCACAAAAACCTGATCGAGCCGGTTTGCGCGGAACTGGACGCAAAAGGCTGGCTGAAACCCGGTGCGCTGGTTTATATTGAGGCCGAGCAGCGCATACAGTCCGGGGAACTGCCCGAAAACTGGCACTTGCTGAAAAACAAAACAACCGGAGAAGTGGTTTACCACCTGTTTCAGGCCCATGCCCGATGACAAGCCGCACAAGATATTGTTTCCCGGCACCTTTGACCCCATAACCAAAGGTCACAGTGACCTGATCGAGCGGGCCCGGCTGCTGTTCGATGAAGTCGTCGTTGCCGTCGCCACCAAGGCGGGCAAGCAACCCATGTTCAGCCAGGACGAACGGGTTGATCTGGTGCGCGAGGTAACGAGGGGCATGAGCGGTGTTTCCGTGGTCAGGCTGGACGGTCTGCTGGTGAAGCTGGTGCGGGAGCACAAGGCCTGCGCCATCCTGCGCGGCTTGCGAGCCGTGTCGGATTTTGAATACGAGTTTCAGATGGCGTCCATGAACCGTCACCTGGACCCGAGAGTGGAAACAGTGTTTCTGACGCCTTCAGAGCACTATACATTTACCTCGGCGTCGCTGATACGCGAAATAGCGACGCTGGGCGGTGACATATCCGCCTTTGTCGACCCCAAGGTAATGGTTGCAATTCGCAACAGGGTAGGGCGATAATTCGCGTCCGCCAGCTTATTTTTCGCCTGAGCAAAATCAATATTTCAACGGAGACGCCAGTATGGCTTTATACATAACAGACGAATGCATCAACTGCGACGTATGCGAGCCGGAGTGCCCCAACGACGCCATCTCCCAGGGCGATGAAATCTACGTCATTGACCCCAATCTGTGTACCGAGTGCGTCGGTCACTACGAAACCTCCCAGTGTGTTGAAGTCTGCCCGGTGGACTGCATACTGCCCGATCCGAACCATGAGGAAACGGAGGAAGAACTGCAGGCCAAATACGAGGCGCTGGTGGGCGCCTGATGCTTGCCCGTTCCCTGAATAGATTGAAAAAGGCGGCTCCGGCCGCCTTTTTTGTTGCCCTGCTCAGCGTTACGCTGGCGTCTTGCACCCAGCTACGCACGCTGTTTCCGTCGCATGATTCAATCACCGCCACCGGACCGGCAGCGGTAGCCACGGCACACCCGGCCGCCACGCAAGCGGCTCTGGATATACTGCAGCAGGGCGGCAATGCTTTTGATGCAGCCATCGCCGCCAGCGCCGCTCTGGCCGTGGTCGAGCCCTACGGCTCCGGGCTGGGCGGCGGTGGTTTTTATCTGCTGCATCGCGCCAGCGACGGTAAAGACATCATGCTCGATGCGCGCGAAAAAGCGCCGCTGGCGGCCGGCCGGGACATGTATCTGGACAAGGATGGCAAGGTTATTCCCGATGCCTCGCTGAACGGGCCGCTGGCGGCGGGCATCCCCGGCATTCCCGCCGCTCTGGCGCATCTGGCCAGAGACTACGGCAGGCTCGACCTCGCGCAGACTTTGCAACCGGCCATCGAACTGGCGCAGCAGGGTTTCAAGGTGAACGCTCACTATCAACGTCTGGCCCGGTTCAGAAACAAAGCCGTGGCCGGAATCGCCCGTGAAGTGTTTTTTCCCACCGGCGAAGTGCCGCAGCCCGGAACCATCATCAGACAGCCGGATCTGGCCCGGACCCTGGAAAAAATCGCCGCAACAGACGCCGCCGATTTTTACACCGGTGAAACGGCGAAATGGCTGGTGGCGGAGGTGCGGGAAAACGGCGGTATCTGGACCGCGGAAGACCTGGCCCAATACGAGGTCATCGAGCGGGAGCCGATACGCGGCGAATACCGCGGCTCCACCATCATTTCCGCGTCGCCACCGTCATCGGGCGGCATCGTATTGCTGGAAATGCTCAATATATTGTCCGCTTTCGACCTGCCAGCCGCCAGCCCGGCGCAGCAGGTACACCTCAATGTGGAAGCCATGCGCCGCGCCTATCGTGACCGCGCGGAGTTCCTCGGCGATCCGGATTTTGTCCGTATCGACGTTGCCGGCCTGCTGTCCGCAAGCCACGCAGAAGCCTTGCGCCAGACCATCGGCGCCAACGCAACGCCCAGCAGCCAGCTGCCACCGGTCGAGGTGGCGGAAGGCAGAAACACCACCCACTTTTCCATTATCGACGCCGAAGGCAATGCCGTGGCCGCGACCCTCAGCATCAACTATCCCTTCGGCTGCGGCTTCATGCCGGCGGGAACCGGCATCTTGCTGAACAACGAAATGGACGATTTTTCCGCCAAACCCGGCGCGCCCAATGTCTATGGCCTGGTCGGCGGCGAAGCCAACGCCATCGCCCCCGGCAAGCGCCCCCTGTCCAGCATGACGCCCACGTTCATCATCAACGGCAACGGTTTCGCCGCGCTGGGAACCCCCGGCGGCTCGCGCATCATCACCATGGTGCTGCTCGCCGGCGAGGCGTTCATGCACGGTGATACGGAGCCGAAAGACTGGGTCAGCCTGCCGCGCTACCACCATCAATATCTGCCCGACGAAATCCAGTTCGAGCCGGGCGCCCTGAACGGGCAGCTACAGAATGAACTGCGCTTCAGAGGTCATACGCTGAAGGAGCTGTCCCGAACTTATGGCAACATGCAGGCGGTCATGCGCGATAGCAAAGGCAAACTTCACACCGCCAGCGACCCGCGCGGCGACGGGCTGGCGCTGATCCAGCCGGAGTAGGTGTTCAGGCAACCTCGTAACCAGTGCGCCGTGGTTTGAGATTGCTTCACTGTCGTTCGCAATGACGCGACAATCCGGCAGCGTCATTCACC
>QOAV01000159.1 GCA_003972845.1 Gammaproteobacteria bacterium | reverse complement strand
GGAAATCTGTTCCACTTCGTCGCCGAACAATTCCACCCGGATGGCTGTTTTTTCCGAATCCGCCGGGTGGATGTCAATGACATCGCCACGCACCCGGAAAGTGCCACGCTGCAGTTCCACGTCATTGCGCGAATATTGTATTTCAGCCAGTTTTTTCAGCAGGCCACGCTGATCGATAATCGTGTTCTTGCCGATATGCAGCACCATGGAATGATACGACTCGGGATCGCCCAGACCGTAGATCGCGGACACGGTGGCGATAATAATGGTGTCATCCCGCTCCAGCAGCGACTTGGTGGCGGACAAGCGCATCTGTTCGATGTGCTCGTTGATGGATGCATCTTTTTCGATGAAGGTATCCGAAGCCGGCACATAGGCTTCCGGCTGGTAATAGTCGTAATAGGAAACAAAATACTCTACTGCATTGTCGGGAAAAAAATCCCGCATCTCCGAATACAGTTGCGCCGCCAGCGTCTTGTTGTGCGCCATTACCAGGGTCGGACGCTGCACGCGCTGGATCACATTGGCCATGGTAAAGGTCTTGCCGGAGCCGGTTACGCCCAGCAGGGTCTGCCACATTTCACCGTCATTCAGGCCCTCCACCAGCCGCTCGATGGCTTCGGGCTGGTCTCCGGCGGGCTGATATGCGCTTTTTAGCTGAAACGGGGTCATATTTGGGTTTTTATCAGTGAATGAAACGGCTATATTCGGCGGCAGCACCAATGGACATCCGGTATGGGGAACATGAAACTATCTGATCGCATCAACAACGTCCTGCCCTCCGCCACCCTGGCTATCACCGCGCGGGCCAAGGAACTCAAATCCGAAGGCAAGGACATCATCGGTCTGGGCGCCGGCGAACCCGATTTTGATACACCCGACCATATAAAGGAAGCCGCGATTCAGGCCATTCGCGACGGCTTTACCAAATATACCGCCGTGGACGGCACGCCGGAATTGCGCCAGGCCGTGGTCGACAAATTCAAACGCGACAACCAGTTGTCCTACGAACTCGACCAGGTGCTGGTTTCATGTGGCGGCAAACAGAGCTCTTTCAACCTGGCCCAGGCCTTGCTCAATGAAGACGATGAAGTCATTATCCAGGCGCCGTACTGGGTGTCCTATCCGGACATCGTCAAACTGGCCGGTGGCGTCCCGGTGATTGTAGAAACCGGCCTTGCCGACGGCTTCAAGCTGTCGCCGGAAAAACTGCAGGCGGCCATCACCGACAAAACCCGGTTGTTCATCATCAACAGCCCGTCCAATCCCACCGGCGTCGCCTATACCCGCGCCGAGCTGGAACAACTGGCTGAGGTGCTGCGCCAGCACCCGGACATCATCATCGCCACCGATGACATGTATGAGCACATACTCTGGACCGAAGAACCGTTCGTCAACATAGTGAACGCGGCGCCGGATCTGTATGACCGCACCGTGGTCATGAACGGCGTGTCCAAGGCCTACTCCATGACCGGCTGGCGCATCGGCTATGCCGGCGGGCCGAGGGAACTGATCAAGGCCATGAAAAAAGTCCAGTCGCAAAGCACATCCAACCCGACGTCCATCTCGCAGGTAGCCGCTCTGGCGGCTCTGGAAGGCGACCAGAGCTGCATAGAACCCATGCTGAAAGCCTTTAAGGAACGCCACGACTACGTGGTGGCGCGCCTGAACGCCATGCCTGAAGTCAGTTGCCTGGAGTCATCGGGCACCTTTTACGCCCTGCCTGACATATCGCCCATACTGAAAAAAGCCGGCATGGATGATGTCGAGCTATGCGAAAAACTGCTCAACGAATCCCATGTGGCTCTCATTCCAGGCACCGCATTCGGCGCACCGGGCTATATCCGCCTGTCCTACGCCACCAGCATGGAAAACCTGAGCAATGCGCTGGACCGCATCGAGCTGTTTTTCAGCAAAATAGTACAGAATCAACGTTGACCTGAAAACGCCAGATAAGTAGTATTCGCGTCCACTTCTGATCCCCGGTAGCTCAGTTGGTAGAGCGGGTGACTGTTAATCACCTTGTCGATGGTTCGAGTCCGTCCCGGGGAGCCATTTTTTCATGCTGGCCTCTCCCTGCTGTCCCTCTCATTACCTGTTTTCACGAACATTTCACAGGCCTGTTTTCGCCCGCCGGAACCGGCTGTTTGCGGCTGCTTCGAGCGTGACAAACCCCCATGCTAGAGTAAATTGGAAAGAATATGGCTTAACCCATTGTTTTTTGTTGTTTATGTCGAAACTTTCTGGTAGATTTTTGTACCGTCCTTATAAATCGAGCAAGATGGGTCATCCAATGAAAACTCTGGTGAAAAATCTGGCGCCACGCGCCGTCGCTTCCGCTATCACTGTGGCGCTGCTGTCTCCCGCCATTGTACAGGCAGAAAAAACCACATGGTTCGGCGAGGAAGCTTCCGGCACCTGGATGGCTGGCCTGAAATATGGCCGCCAGGCCAACGGTAAAGATGGCTTTGGCGAGGCAACTGCTTCCACCATCATGCTGGGCTACATGTTCGACCGCCCCGTTTATCACGACGGCACCGGCGCCATAGAGTTCGAATTTACCAATACTGTCGACAATGGCGACATTACTGATCCCTCAGGCCACCCCAACGGCGTCTGGGCAAACGACTCATCATCATTGTTTTTTGCCTACCGCACGCCCGGAACGGTCTATTTCAAGGCCAAGGCGGGCGTCACGGTTGCGGATCGCTATATTTCCATGCCCAGCCATCCCCGTTTTCACGATCAGGAGCAGGCCAATGACCCGGAATTTGCAAAGGCTCTGGCCAGGCTTGCCGAAGTTTATGTGAACGATGCCTTTGCAGTATCCCACCGTGCCCACGCCTCGGTGGTGGGCGTTCCGTCTTTTCTGGAGGAATGTGCAGCAGGTTTTCTCCTCAAGAACGAAATCACCTATTTTGAAAAGGCGATG
>QOAV01000168.1 GCA_003972845.1 Gammaproteobacteria bacterium | reverse complement strand
GGCTTTTCATGCGCGCCGCGCGATTCTTGTGGTGAATGCCCTTGCTGGTCATTTTGTCGACGACAGATGTTGTTTCGCGATAGGCGGACGCTGCGGCTTCCTTGTCACCGGCTTCCACCAGTTTCTGAAATTTTTTGATGGTCGTGCGCATGTTGGAGCGCAGGCCGCGATTGTGCAAACGGCGTCTTTCCGCCTGACGTGCGCGTTTTTTGGATTGTGCTGAGTTGGCCAATGCTGTTTCCTCGAAACCTGTATCTGTACTGAAAGGGCGCGAATTATGAGCATTTGGGCGGGTTTGTCAAGAGGGTATTTTCTCGCTGGAGGCTTTGGGGATGCGGGGAGAGCATCAGGCCGGATTCATCCATCTGTTTATCGCGCATTATCGCGCAGGACCCATGGTCGCGGCGGATGCGGAGCCTTCCCCCCCGCCAGCCAACCCGTTATAGTTCGCCCTTTTTCAGCAATCCCGAATATACCCCGATACCGTGTCCGTCAAATTGATCCTTTCCACCGCCATTACGGGCGGCATGACTTTGTTGTCGCGCGTGTTCGGGCTGGTGCGCGACAATGTGCTGGCGCGGGTGATCGGCGCGGGTACGGGGGTGGAGGCGGATGCTTTTTATGTGGCGTTTCGCATTCCGAATTTCTTCCGGCGCATTTTCGGCGAAGGCGCGTTTTCGCAGGCGTTTGTGCCCGTGCTTTCCGAGTATCGGGAGAAAAAGCCGGAAGACGAGGTGCGCGGATTCCTCGACAGCATTGCCGGCTTTTTGCTGCTGAGCCTGATTGTGGTGGTCGGCGTGGGTGCTGTGGCGGCGCCGTGGATCATCCGGCTGCTGGCGCCCGGTTTTCTGGACCAGCCTGACAAGTTCGAGTTGGCGTCCGATGCATTACGCATCATGTTTCCGTATCTGCTGTTCATATCGCTGGTGGCCATGGCCGGCGGCATATTCAATACCTGGGGACGTTTCGGCGTGCCTGCGTTCACGCCGGTATTGCTGAATGTGTGCATGATCGTAGCGGCATTGTGGCTTTCGCCGCACATGGACAACCCGGTACTGGCGCTGTCCTGGGGCGTATTTGTTGCCGGCGTGGTGCAATTGGCGTTTCAGCTGCCGTTTCTGATCAGGCTGAAGCGGCTGCCGGTGCCGCGATTCAAAAAGCCCGATCCCGGCGTCAAACGTGTGCTGAAGCTCATGGCGCCGGCCATGGTCGGCGTTTCGGTGGCGCAGATCAACATGATGGTGAACACCATACTGGCCTCGTTTCTGGCCACCGGCAGCGTGGCGTGGCTGTATTATTCTGACCGCATTATGGAGTTTCCCTTGGGAATTTTCGGTATAGCGCTTGGCACAGTGATACTACCCAGTCTATCGCGCCAGCATGCCAATGCATCCGAACACGAATTCTCTCAGCTGCTGGACTGGGGCATGCGGCTGGTGCTGCTCATCGTGGCGCCAGCCACCGTGGGGTTGATTCTATTGGCGGAACCCATCGTATCTACCCTGTTTCAGTATGGCGCTTTCAATGCGCATGATGTAAAAATGAGCGCTGCTGCGCTGGTGGCATATTGTCTGGGTTTGCCGGCTTTGCTGGCGGTCAAGATACTGGCCCCGGGTTTCTACGCGCGGCAGAACACTACCACACCGGTAAAAATCGCCGCCATCGCCATGCTGGTGAACGTGACCTTTGCGCTATTGCTGTTCAAGCCGCTGGCGCATGTGGGGCTGGCAGTGGCGCTGTCGATCTCAGCCTTTGTGAATGCGGGTTTGCTGTTCTACTATCTGAGTCGTTACGGTCATTACCGGCCCGACGCCGGCTGGCTGGCGTTTACGGCCAAGGTGTTGCTGGCAACGCTGGTTATGGCGGGTGTGCTGCTCTGGGGCGCCAGCGACAGCAGTATTTGGCTGAACGGAAACGCCTGGCAGCGTGTCTCGCGTCTGGCTCTGTGGATAAGCGTGGCGGCGGCCGCATATGTGGCGGTGATACTGGCGACGGGTATCCGGCCGAAACAATTGCTCTATAAACACGAGATCTGAACCTTTGAACCATACAGTCATCCACATCGGCGCGGAGTCACGTTATTTTACGCTGGCGGAGGCGCAGGCCCTGTTGCCGGTGTTGCGCAAAATCAGCCGTGAAAGTCAGCGATTGCTGGCACCGGTACAGGACGACTTGTCCCATGCCATACCCGGTTCGCGGGAACATGCCGTTCTGCAACAGGAATATGCGCGTCTGGTGCAGGCATGGAAACAGAAAATGGAGCGCCTTGGCGTGGAAACCCGCAGTCTGTGGAACGTGGATCTGCATACCGGGGACGGCTGCCTGTGCTGGCGTTTTCCGGAGCATTCCATTTTATACTGGCATGCGGCCGATGAAGACTGCTCAAACAGAAGGCCGTTGCAGCAAGTGATCGAAGAACATGACCCGGACTGGGTCGGCATCTGACTGGCGCCTTGATCATGGAGCTTGTCCGCGGCAGCCTCAATATTCGGCCAGAGCATCATGGCTGCGTCGCCACCATCGGCAATTATGACGGTGTGCATCTGGGGCATCAGGCAGTGCTGAAAACCTTGCGTGAACAGTCAGGGGATCTGGGTCTGCCCTCGACGGTGATTATTTTCGAGCCGCAGCCGCAGGAATTTTTCATGGGCGACAAGGCCCCGGCGCGACTGACGAAATTCCGTGAAAAAGTCACTGCTCTGGATCATTACGGCGCAGACAGGGTGCTGGTTTTGCGTTTCAATCAGCGATTCCGCGACCTTGCCGCCGCGCAATTCATTGATGAATTGCTGGTGTCGGGCCTCGGCGTAAAATCGCTGGTGGTGGGTGATGATTTCCGTTTCGGCAGGGAGCGCGCCGGAGATTTCGCCATGTTGAAACAGGCCGGGTCAAAAAATGGTTTCAGCGTATCCAGCATGCCCACGGTGCTGGTGGATGGCGAACGCGTCAGCAGCACCCGCGTGCGCAAGGCGCTGGCGGCGG
>QOAV01000051.1 GCA_003972845.1 Gammaproteobacteria bacterium | reverse complement strand
CCGGAAATCACCCCCCGGGGCAGGATCGGCGTGGTTGCGCCGAGCTATGCCGAATACGTTCGTTGCTGGGAAAAAGCCGGGCATGATGTGATACAGATGGCGTTCGATCAGCTCGAAGATAGCCTGCAGGGTCTGGACGGGCTGATACTGGCCAATCCCAACAACCCCGACGGCCGCTGGATCGAAACGCAGGCCCTGAACGATCTGGCGGAGACTCTGGCCCGGCAAAAAGCCTGGCTGCTGGTGGATGAAGCTTTCGTCGACAGCCGACCCCGATACAGTCTGTTGAACGACGCCTTGCCGGCCAACGTCATGGTATTGCGCTCCGTGGGCAAGTTCTTTGGCCTGGCGGGCGTGCGCCTCGGCTTTGTTTTTGCCGACGCAGCAGTACGCAGCCTGCTGGCCCGGCGCATGGGGCCGTGGGCCGTCTCCGGCGTGGCGCGCTGGGCGGGAAAACAGGCATTGAACGACAGCCGCTGGCAACAACAGACCCGCCGCAAGCTGCCGCGCCAGATTGACCGCCTGACTGCCTTGCTGCAACAGGCCGGACTGACCGTCACCGGCGGCACCGATCTGTTTGTCTACTGCCAGACTCCGGAAGCCGCCATCATTCACGAAATACTGGCGCAACGGGGAATTCTGGTTTGCCGGTTCGAGCAGCCCGCCGCCCTGCGATTCGGCCTGCCGCCTGAAAGCGGATGGAAAAAACTGCAAGAAGCCATGAACAAAATTCCCGCTGGCATTACACTCCGGTGAATTCCCTGAATCACGAGGCGCAACATGAGTGAACACGCTTTTTCCATGCGGCTGCACTGCTCTTACAGCGGCGCGGACAATGCCATCGAACAATTGCAGGTTAGCCACATGGTGGATAGTGAATGGCAGCCATTCGAGCTGAATCTGCTGTCGCCGGGGTTTTCCATTTATGTCTATTCGCTGTTCACCTGCCAGCACACCTATTTCCGCATCAACTGTGCGGAAAGCGGCCTGGCGCTGACCGCCGCCGACGGCACTCTGGAACTGATCGCCGGAGAAGACTGGATGATCAGACGTTTGCATGTGGATTTTGCCGGCGAGTTGCGCAGCGGCGCGGCCAGCCCTGATCAGGTGCAACATATCATCAAACGCATGAGCCGTTGCCCGGTATCGCGCAATACGCGAACGGTGCCGGACAGCCGCACCACGGTGCGGTTTTCCTGATGCCGGAATGATGTCCGGGCGGCGCACGGCAATACTGGTCTTTCTGGCGGCTTTGCTGGCTCTGACGGGTCTGTTGTCACTGCTGGCGGGCGCCATCGAGCTGTCGCCGGGCGAGGTCCTGCGCATTCTGCTGAGCCATGCCGGGCTCGCCAGCGTCGAGGGCATCGACAGCACCCGGATCATGGTGCTGGAGCAGCTGCGGCTGCCGCGTCTGTTGCTGGGCATTTTTACCGGCGCGGCGCTGGGCGCGGCGGGCTGCACCCTGCAGGGTCTGTTCCGCAATCCGCTGGCCGACCCCGGATTGCTCGGTGTTTCCAGCGGCGCAGCGCTGGGCGCAGTGGCGGTGATGGTGCTGGGCGCTGGCCCGGGCCAGTCCTTCGCTCACTTTCCGGGCCAGTTCGCCATTCCCGTTGCCGCCTTCGCCGGCGGTCTGGCGGCTACCGCTCTGGTTTACCGGCTGGGCCAGGTCAACGGCCGCAGCGACATGGCCACCATGCTGCTGGCGGGCATCGCCATCAACGCCGTGGCCCTGGCGGGCACCAGTCTGCTCACCTATTACGCCGATGATCTGCAACTGCGCGGTCTGGTGTTCTGGCAAATGGGCAGTCTCGGCAACGCCGACTGGCAACGGCTGCTTTTTGCCCTGCCGGCGCTGGGCGCGGCTCTGCTGCTCCTGCCGCGCTACGCCGGTTTGCTCAATGCGGTATTGCTGGGCGAGGCCGAAGCCCGGCATCTGGGTTTTCATTTGCAGCGGGACAAGAAAATACTCATCGCAGTGGTGGCGCTGCTCACCGGTCTGGCGGTTTCGCTGACCGGCGTCATCGGTTTTGTCGGTCTGGTGGCGCCGCACATACTGCGGCTGGTGACCGGCCCCGATCACCGCACTCTGCTGCCCGGTTCGGCTTTGCTCGGCGCCATCCTGCTGGTGGCTGCGGACAGTCTGGCGCGGCTGGTGGCGCAACCGGCCGAGATTCCCATCGGCATTATCACCGCCCTGCTGGGTGGGCCGTTTTTCCTGTGGCTGCTGCTGAGAAACCGGCGCAAGGTTCTGGCATGAGTCTGAAAGCCGAGCAGATCAGTGTGCATGCTGGCGGGAAAAACCTGCTGCAGCAGGTCAGCCTGACTCTGGAACCCGGGGTACTGACCATGGTCATCGGCCCCAATGGTTCCGGCAAGACGACTCTGCTCAATGCGCTGGCGGGCGAGCTTTCACCCTCCCGCGGCAGCGTGAGTCTGAACGACAGGCCGTTGTCGCGCTGGAAACCGCTGCATCTGGCGCGACTGCGCAGCGTACTGCCGCAATCAGATACGCTGGCGTTCCCGTTTCGCGCCGAGGAAGTGGTGGTCATGGGCCGCAGCCCGTGGCGCGAAACGGTGCCCCGTTCCACAGCCATTGCCCGTGAAACGCTGGCGCTGATGGACGCGGAGCATCTGGCCCGGCGCATCTACACCACCCTGTCCGGCGGCGAAAGGCAGCGCGTGCAACTGGCGCGGGTGCTGACGCAGATCTGGTCGGAGAAGCATAATACGCCGCGCTATCTGTTGCTGGACGAGCCGGTTTCGGCGCTGGACCTTGGGCACCAGTACGCCCTGCTCGACCGTATCAAGCACCAGACCCGCGAGCACAACACCGGCGCTCTGGTGACCCTGCATGATCTGAATCTGGCGGCTCAGTTTGCCGACCGGCTGATGCTGCTGGACAGCGGGCGGACGGCGGCCAGCGGATCAGCGCAATCGGTGCTGCAGGTCTCCCGCATCGAACAGGTTTATGGCATTGCCGTGAAAGT
>QOAV01000033.1 GCA_003972845.1 Gammaproteobacteria bacterium | reverse complement strand
ACATCGGACAGGCTCATGGTGACGATCATGAGGAAAGTGAGCACTGCGACCGGGCCGTAGTCGGCCGAATAACGAATGATCTGGTCGGCGATCAGCGCCGTGCCGCCAGTGGTTTCCAGCGCCGTGCCCAAAGGGATCATGGAGGCGATGAGTACGATCACTGGCCACTCGACTGAATCATACAGTTCCCGCAGGGGTATGATTTTCAGCAGTATCATGCCGATGCTGGCCAGCCCCAGGGCAATGGGCAGGCCGAGAATGCCGAAGCTGGCGGCAATGATGGCGGCGGCAAAAATGCCGGTGGCGATCCAGGCCTTGTTGCGTTGAATGACCTGCAGGTCGCGCTGTTTCAGCGGCAGAGCGCCGAGCCAGTTGATGGTGTCGTCCAGTTGTTCTTTGGGGCCGAGCAGCAGCAATACATCGCCAGGCTCGATGACAATCTTGCGCACTCTCTCGCGAATGAACTTGCCCTGGCGGGAAATGCCCAGCAGGGCGACGCCGCGGCGGTAATGCAATCGCAGTGAATGTTCGGAACGCCCCACGGCGCGGGCATCTTCCGGGATCACCACTTCGGCCAGGGACAGCTCTTCTCGGGTCAGGCCTTCGTGTTTTTCCGTGCCGATGTATTCCAGTTGCAGAGCGCCCACCAGCTCGTCGATGGCTTTGGCGTCGGCTTCGATCACCAGGATGTCGCCCTTGCGTATTTCGGCGCGGCGCGCCCGGCCCGGCAGGTATTCCCCGCGCCGCACCAGACCCATGATGGTGGCGCCGGCTTCCTCCACCTCGTCGTCCAGTTCCGCTACCTTTTTGCCGATGATGCGCGAGTCCTCCGGAACGCGCAGCTCGGCGATGTAGTTGTTGACGTCAAAGCCGTCCTGTTCACCGGAATACCGGGTGCGGCTGGCCGGAATCAGGCGCCAGCCGATCAGCGCAATGAAGGCGATGCCGGCCGCGGCAGTCACCAGGCCCACCGGCGCGAAGTCGAACATGTGATAGGGCTGGCCCAGCGCTTCGGCGCGGTAGCTGGCGATGATGATATTGGGCGGCGTGCCAATGAGGGTAATCATGCCGCCGAGTATGGAGGCGAAGGACAACGGCATCAGGGTCAGGGCGGGGCTGCGTTTGGCCTTTTGCGCGGTCTGGATATCCATGGGCATGAGCAGGGCCAGAGCCGCGACATTTTTCATGATGGCGGAAAGCCCGGCGGCTACCGCAGACATGATGGCGATATGGCTGAACAGAGAGCGTCCGGAATCAATCAAATGACGGGCCACCAGCTCGATGGCGCCGGATTTGGACAGCGCGCGGCTGATGATCAGCACCAGCGCGATGATAATGGTGGCGTGATGGCCGAAGCCGTCGAAAGCGTGTTCTTCCGGCACCACGCCGAGGATGACGCCGGCGATGAGGGCGCTGAACGCCACCACGTCATAGCGAATCCTGCCCCAGATCAGCATGCCGAAAACCGCAAACAGCAGGGCGAACAGTATGGATTGCTGGGTGGTCATGCCGCGATCAGATGCAGGCGCCCACTAGGAAAAGCCGGATTGCTGCCTGTCAGTTGTCTCCGGCCATGCTCATGAGGAATTGAGTCACATACCAGAACATCAGGCCGACGCTGGAAAACAGCGACAGTGCCGCCGCCACATGCTGGTCGGTATGGTATTCATGGATGATGTTGGAGGTTGTGTAGAGTATGGATCCGGCGGCAAAAATGATCATCAAACCGGAAAACACCAGCCCCAGACTGAAACCGAAGATAACGCTGGCGACAATCACGCCCAGGGCGACAATGCCGCCAATGCCCAGAATCGGCCCCAGGAAAGAAAAATTCTTGCGCGTGGTGAAAGCGGTGAAGGTAATGCCGGCGACCAGCGCCAGGGTAATCAGCGCTGCATTCGGCAGCACATCCGGCGCGAAGCGTGTTGCCATGTAAATGACAGGCATGAAGATCAACGCTTCGGCGACAGCGTACAGGCCCAGTCCCGCATACTGCATGCCCTGTGACATGGGGTGACGCGCCCAGCGGTCGGCAACCACGGAGACCAGCATGAACACGCCCAGCACCACCAGCCACATCCAGCGGCTGCCAGCCAGCACCGCCATGAAGGATTCTGATACGCCGGATTTCAGCAGCAGGGCCTCGATACCCATGAACAGCAGGATAGCCCCGCCCAGGTGCAGATAAGTGCGGCGGATAAAGGCGGCGCGTTGTGATTCTTCGGCGTTGGCGACAATGACGCCGGTACTCATGTCCATTTGATGCATGGGCTGTTGCATGGGTTTCTCCTGATGTTTGCGGTTCTGTTACGATACCGCATCTCTTCTTCGGGCGGAACCTTTTGGGATGAAAGCGTGAACCCTCTTGCCAGTCCATGTTGAAACCGGCAAAAACCGGTTCTTCCTCCTGCGCTGCGCCGGGTCATCGCCAGCTGCTGGTGCTTTGTGGCGAACGCAACTGGTGTTTGCGGCAGCTTGCCAGAGTGCTGGATGCGCCGGTTGACCTGTATTTTGGCGCTGCGCCGGCCGGGTTGGCCGTGCGTCGCAACCTGCCGCAGGCGGCGGCGCGGCAATTGCTGGGCGGGGAGACCGCTACGCTGGTGTTCGATGCTCATGGCGAATTCGATGCGGATGCCTTTGGCGCGGCCTGCGGTTTGCTCATGGGCGGTGGTGTTTTCGTGCTGCTGACGCCGGATTTTGCGCAGTGGCCGGGCGCGCCGGACCGCCAGAAAAAGAATCTGGCGGTTTACCCCCATGCGCCGGAACAGGTGAGCGGGCGCTATCTGAGGCGGCTGATTTCGGTGATCGAATCCGACCCGTTCTGCCAACTGGCCAGACAGGGTGCGGCCGATCAGCTGTGTCTGCGCATCGGCAGCGGCAAACACCCGTCGTTGCCGGCCGGCTCGATGACTGCGGACCAGCAGCGGGCGGTGGCGGCCATAGCGCGCGTGGCTCTGCACCCGCGCAAACTTCCGCTGGTGCTGGTGGC
>QOAV01000072.1 GCA_003972845.1 Gammaproteobacteria bacterium | reverse complement strand
GAACTAAAGATGTTACACCACCACAAAGAACAGCTTGCTCACCAAATAGGTCTGTTTCTGTTTCGTCTTTGAAAGTTGTCTCGATAATTCCAGTTCTTCCGCCACCGCCGGGTTTTCTTTCAGCCAGGCGCGTACATTGTCGCGGCCCTGACCAATGCGATCGCCGTTGTAGCTGTACCAGGCGCCGGATTTCTCCACCAGGCCGTGTTTGACGCCGAGATCGATCAGCTCGCCCTCGTGGGAAATGCCTTCGTTATACAGTATGTCGAATTCACATTGCTTGAACGGCGGCGCCACCTTGTTCTTGACCACTTTCACCCGGGTCTGGTTACCCACCACTTCATCGCCTTTCTTGATGGCGCCAATACGGCGTATATCAAGGCGTACGGAAGCATAGAACTTGAGAGCGTTGCCGCCGGTGGTGGTTTCCGGATTGCCGAACATGACGCCGATTTTCATGCGAATCTGGTTGATGAATATTACCAGCGTATTGGAACGCTTGATGTTCGCCGTCAGCTTGCGCAGCGCCTGGGACATGAGACGCGCATGCAGGCCGACATGGTGATCGCCCATGTCGCCTTCGATTTCGGCTTTTGGCGTCAACGCCGCCACCGAATCCACCACCACGATATCCACCGCGCCGGAGCGCACCAGCATGTCCAGTATTTCCAGCGCCTGGTCGCCGGTATCCGGCTGCGACACCAGCAGATCGTCGGTGTTCACGCCCAGACGCTTGGCATATTGCGGGTCCAGAGCATGCTCGGCGTCAATGAACGCTGCCGTGCCGCCCAGCTTTTGCGCTTCGGCGATAACCTGCAGGGTCAGGGTGGTCTTGCCGGAAGACTCGGGACCATAGATTTCGATAACCCGGCCGCGCGGTAATCCGCCGACGCCCAGCGCCAGATCCAGATTCAGCGAGCCGGTGGGAACGACTTCTATATCTTTATAAATGTCCTCATCGCCGAGGCGCATGATGGAGCCTTTGCCGAACTGACGCTCGATCTGGCCCAGCGCCGCCGTCAGCGCCTTGTCTTTGTTTTCATCCATTACCCATTTCCCCTGTGATTAACCATGGCGCCATTCACAAGCGCCGGATTTCAACACGCGAGTTTACTCGACTCAACCGGCCAGCCCAACGGAAAATTCAATAAATCCCTCACTCCCCGGTCAGCCCGCGCAGGGCTTCCAGTACGGATTGCATGCGCACCAGCCGCCGGTCGCCTTCGAACCGGAATCGCTGGATGCGCGGTTGGCCTCCTGTGGTCATCCAGCCAATAAATACCGTACCCACCGGTTTTTCCGGACTGCCGCCGCCGGGCCCGGCAATGCCCGACACAGCCACCGCAACTGCTTTTCGCTGCAATCCGGACAAGGCCCCGGCGAGCATTTCAGACACGGTCTGCTCGCTCACTGCGCCATGGCGCTGCAAAGTCTGCGCCGACACGCCCAGCATGTCCTGCTTGGCCTGATTCGAATAGGTGATATAAGCGCGGTCGAACCAGGCGCTGCTGCCGGCCCGGGACGTCGCGGTTTGGGCGATCCAGCCCCCGGTGCAGCTTTCCGCACTGACCAATACCCTGTTTTCAGCCAGCAACCACTCCGACAATCGCTCCAGCAGTTGTTCAGCCTCCTGCTGAAACGATTCGTCATTCAGAGCCATGACGATCTCCTTTCGTTACCGGCAGACCGGCAATCAGCCAGTCACTCATGCCGCCGCGGTACCAATACAGTTTTTCCGGCGGATAGCCGAGACCCAGCAAAGTTCGCAGATTGCGCAAGGCGGCGCCATCCCAGACGCCATTGTCATAAAACAGCAGTTTTCCGGCATTGCTGAAATCCGGAGTGCGGCCATCCCGGAGGCGTATGCCGAAGCGTTCGAGATGGTTTTCGTGCAGCACCGGGTCAGCCCCGTAGCGCAAGCCAATTTCATAGAAAGGTATGGACACTGCGCCGGGTATGAAGCCGGTCTGGTTGATGATTTTGCGTCGCCTCACGTCAACCATCAGCACATCGCCCGATGACTGCAGATGCTGCAGTTCGATCTCGCCCACGGTGCTTATATCCGGGTGCGGCGAAAACGGTGTGACGCAGAATGGCGGACAGGGCCGGGACGTGAGCTGGTAAAAAGGCGGCAGCACGCCCTGCCCGGAGTCGGCTGACACGGGCACTGCCCAGGCCTGCCCCGCGAGAATCAGAATCAACCCTGTCCAGAGCGCCTGCTTCAAGTCGTTTCACCTTGCCTCTGCCGCACCGCCTCGTACAGGCTGATACCCGCCGCCACCGATACATTCAGACTGGAAACCTGGCCGGCCATGGGCAGGCTGACCAGAGCATCGCACAGAGCCTCCGTGCGTTTGCGCAGGCCTTTCTGCTCGGCACCCAGCACCAGAGCCAGCGGGCCGCGAAGGTCCGTCTGGTACAGAGACTGACCGGCCTTGTCGCTGGCGCCAATCACCCACACGCCCTGTTTCTGCAACTGCTGGATGGCGCGCGCCAGATTGCCGACGCGATAGACCGGCACTGATTCCGCCGCGCCCGCCGCCACGCGCCTGACCAGCGGCGTGACCGGGCTGGCGTGGTCGCGGGGAACGATGACGCCGTGAACCCCTGCGCCATCGGCCACGCGCAGGCAGGCACCGAGATTGTGCGGGTCTTCCACACCATCGAGAATCAGATAGAAAGGCTGGTCCAGATTACTGGTAGCGGCGGCCAGATCCTGTTCGTTGCGAACGGGCGCGGGACTGGCTTCGGCGATAATGCCCTGATGGCGCAGTTCGCCACCCAGCCGGTCCAGTCGCTGGCGGTCAGTCTCAGCAATGACCAGACCAAGATCCCGCGCCTGGCTAACCAGCTCGTCGACGCGAGCGTTGCGCTTGTCTGATACCACCCAGAGCTTGTAGATATCCTGTGGCCGCGCCGACAGCAAGGCGGATACGGCATGAATTCCGCAGGCTGTTTCAGCGCTGCGTCCGGAAGTTTTTCGCTCCGGTTTTTGGTTCATGCCCGGCGCCGTTTTCGG
>QOAV01000094.1 GCA_003972845.1 Gammaproteobacteria bacterium | reverse complement strand
CGAATGGACTTCACGTAGGGGCAATGATTACAGATAAACATCACCAGCAGTCCATTGGGACCTTTGGCCTTGTCCAGAGTCCAGGTATCGCCATCCACGCCGGGCAGGGAAAAATCCACCGCCGGTTTTCCAAATTCACAAACGGGGGGTTGCAGACTTACCATAGTGTTCCTTGTCAAACGATTACTGAAACCCTGACAATAACGCGCCCAACGGCAACGGGCAACTCTGTAGCCAGATCAGCTCAGCTGTTCCAGCGCAAAGGCGGGAGCAGCATCACCATAGGCCACTGTCGCCAGCAGCGGTGCAGCGATGCGGCTTTCCAGAGTGGCGATGTTTTGTTCCAGGCAAAGCATATCCGGATCGATGCCATTGGCCACCCAGCCGACCAGCTCCAGGCCTGAATGTCGTATCGCCTGTTCGCTGAGCAGCGCATGGTTGAGACAGCCCAGGCGCATGCCCACCACCAGTATCACCGGCAAATCCAGCTCCTGCGCCAACGCCTGAACGCTCAGGCTATCCGACAGCGGCGCCAGCCAGCCACCGACGCCTTCGACGATGACAACATCAGCTCGTTGCGCCAACCTGCGATAACAGTCTGATATGACTGACAGTTTGATGGACGCGCCCGCCTGCCGCGCCGCCAGATGCGGCGACACCGGCTCGGGGAAGAGATAAGGATTGATATCGCCATAATTGGCGTCCATGTTGGACGCAGCAATCAATTGCTCCGCATCCCGGGAATGCCCGACATCGCCGCTGGCTATCGGCTTCATGCCGACAACGGTGTTGCCCTGCCTGACCAGCGCCCGGACGAGTGCAGAGGCGATATGGGTCTTGCCGATTTCGGTATCGGTGCCGGTGATGAAATAGCCCCGGCTCATGGGGAAAAATCCACGAACTGTTTATCCGCATCCAGCGGCTGCGCGTCCAGGCCGGCGGCGGACGCCAGCAGAGCATGGCCGTACACCACTTCGTAAGTCGCTGGTAGTCTCCCCTGCTCATTGCGAAACATCTCGTAGGCTGCGAGCAAACGGCTAAAACGCTCACGACCGGTGAGTGTTCTGGGTCGGGTTTCGGCGGCGTTGCTGGCGCCAATGTCTTTCAGATCACGTAACAATCCCGCCACGTCCGGATAAACCAGCACCAGCTTGTCCATGTCCACTACCGGGTCGGTCAGGCCGGCGCGCAACATGGCGTCGCCCAGATCATGCATGTCGATAAAATCATGCACATGGGTTCCGTCATCCACTGCTTTCCAGGCCTGGCGCAGCTCCATCAGCGTATCCGGCCCGAAACTGGCAAACAGCAGCACGCCACCGGGCTTGAGTACGCGCGCCATTTCGGTAAAAGCCGGGTCCGGCTGACACCATTGCAGGGCCAGACTGGACACCACCAGATCAAAACTGTCGCTGGCGAATGGCAGGGTTTCGGCGTCGCCACAGGCAAAATGCTGATGACTCAACCAGCCGGCGCGCTTTTTCGCCACGCAAGCCATGCCATGCGCCAGATCAAGGCCAAAAACACGGGCCTTGCCGTAACGTTTCTGCAACGCTCTGGCGCAATAGCCCGTGCCGCACCCCAGGTCCAGTATGCGCTGCGGCTCCAGAGTCATGAGATCGAGCCTGGCGAGCAGCTCGTCAGCCACCTTGCGCTGTAATACGGCCGCCGAATCGTAGGTCGCTGCAGCACGTTCGAACGAGTGTCTGACCGCCGTCCTGTCCAGGGTCGCGATGGTCTGCTTGTCAGTTGGCGGCGAGGAAGGCATCGATCAATCCGGCAGTGTGGCGCGGTCGGGTAAGAAATGGCGCATGGCCGCCGTGGCTGATGAATTCAAGCCGGGCGTCTTCGATTTCAGTGCGGAATTCCCGCGCGGCGCATTCCGGCACCAGACGATCGCCTGTACCGTGTAGAATCAGCGTGGGACAGGATATCTCCAGCAGGCGGTAGCGTATGTCGGCAAAGGCAAGCAACTCCAGGCCCTGGTCCAGTGCATCTGCATGAGGCGCCGGCGCGGTATGGACATAAGCGTGCAGCTTGCGCAATCCCTCGCGCGCATCCGTACCAACCGGAAACAACAAAGACAGAAAGCGTTTGCGGGTAGCATCCATGTTGTTTTCGGCGCTTTTGGCGAACTGGTGAAATATTTTTTTCTGCATGCCACAATGCCATCGTTTCTTTTCGACAAAACACGGGGTTGCGTTAATCAATACTAGCCGTGACACTCGCTCTGGAAACAGAATCGTGGCCCAGGCCGCGATCATACCGCCCAGCGACCAGCCCACCAGAGTCACCGGCTGCTCTACCGAGCCCAGCACCGCTTGCACCAGAGTATCCAGCGTATAATCCTCAATCATGGGAACCCGGCCATAACCCGGAAGATCAATACCGGTAGCGGTCACTGGCGACTGCATTTCCGAAAACAGCACCTGGGCCAGCCCTGAATCCAGGCCCCAGCCGTGAACAAACAGCAGACGGTTTTCATTCGTCTGTTTCACTGTCTTACCTCGCCCAGACAGCGCAGCAGGGCATCGACCTGATCTGGTGTGTGAGCCGCGCTCAGGGTGATGCGTAACCGGGACGAACCGGCCGGCACCGTTGGCGGCCGTATAGCGGTTACCATAAAGCCTCTTTCCAGCAAGGCGTCGCTCATGCCGGTGGCATCCCGCTCGCCTCCCACCAGCAGTGGCTGAACAGGCGTGGTGGAAGGCATCAGATCAAGGCCGATGACTTTCGCGCCGTGGCGAAACTGCGCCACCAGAGCGGCCAGATGCCGGCGTCGTTCGGGTTCGTGGCGAATGATGTTCAGACTGGCGCGCACTGCTTCCGCCACCGCTGGCGGCAAAGCCGTGGTGTAGATATAGGTCCTGGCCCGCTGTATCAGCAGGTCGACCAGTTCCGCCGGCCCGGCAACAAACGCGCCAAACACGCCAAACGCCTTGCCCAGCGTAGCCATGAGAATCACCGGGTCATCGTCCTGCACACCGAAGTGTTCGAGAACGCCGGCGCCATTTTTTCCCAGCACGCCGAAGCCATGGGCATCATCCACCATCAGCAGC
>QOAV01000057.1 GCA_003972845.1 Gammaproteobacteria bacterium | reverse complement strand
GGCCCTTCAGTGCAAACTTGCCGTCGGCATTGATTTCCACCTGCAAAGTATTGTCGGTCTGGCTCAGGGATTGCTCCGACGAAGACTCGGGCAGTTCGATCTGAAGTTTGGTTTCCTGCCGAAAAGTGGTGGTCACCATGAAAAAAATCAGCAGCAGAAACACCACGTCGATCAGCGGCGTCAGGTTGACTTCCACATCCCGGTTGCGCGTTTCGTCGCGAAACCGCATCAGCTGCGCTCACCGTGCATGATTTCAACCAGACGCATGGCTTCCTGTTCCATGTGTATCACCAGTTCGGTGACCTTGCCGGTAAAATAGCGGTGAAACATCAAGGCCGGTATGCCCACGGAAAGGCCGGCTGCGGTAGTAATCAGAGCCTTGGAAATACCGCCGGCGAGGGCATTCGGATCGCCAACGCCAGCTGAAGTAATGGCGGAGAACACCTCTATCATGCCGAAAACCGTTCCCAGCAATCCCAGTAAAGGCGTGATGGCCGCAATCGTACCCAGGGAGTTCAGATAACGCTCCAGCCGCAGCACCACGACCCGACCGGTTTCTTCGATGGCTTCTTTCATCACTTCACGGGAATGATTCATGTTCTGCAGCCCCGCTGCCAGAATCTGGCCCAGCGCTGAGTGCTGACGCACCTTGTCGACAACCTGCTGGCTGAGACGGCCTTCCTCATACAGTTTTTTCAATTCGTCCACCAGATCGGCGGGCGCAACGGCTTCCGAGCGCAATGCCCAGAATCGATCCAGCACAATGGCTACCGCCAGCAGCGAAGCCAGCAATATGGGCCAGATGAGAAATCCGCCGGTTTTCAAAATATCAAACATGACCAAGCCTGTTATTCAATGTGCGCCGGAATGTAGCAGTTCTGTTCACGGGGTAAAAGTCCCCTCTGAGGTCTGCCAGAAACGCCTGTGATCGAGCCGCTGTTGATCGACAGTGACGCCTTCCCGGGCCAGAGTCACGGTGATGGCACCCGACCACGCCGTGTTCAGTGTTTCGATTTGCCGGTCCCTGTAGCGCTTCCGCACCTTCGCATGAGGATGGTGAAAACGGTTACGCAACCCGGTCGAAAACAAGGCCAGCCGCGGGTTCACCGCATCGATAAAGTCCACGCTGGAGGAGGTTTTGCTGCCGTGGTGCGGCGCCAGCAAAATGGTCGATTGCAGCTCATCACCGTATTGCTCCAGCAGAAGCTGTTCCGCTTTCTTTTCGATATCTCCCGGTATCAGCACGGCGCCGTATGGCCCGGAAACCAGCACCACGCAGGATAGATTATTGTCTTTCAGTTCCGTCTCCGTTTCCATTTCGGTTTGCAGCGGGTACAGCACCTGATACTCCACCGCGCCATCCCGCCAGCTTTGACCGGAATGACAGGGCTGTGCGCCATCGAACAATTCGGGCACACTGGAATAAATGGCCGAAACCGGCATTTCTTTTCTCAGACCCGGCACGCCACCGCGATGATCTTCGTCTTCGTGACTGACGATCAGCTGATCCACGTGATCCACACCAAGGCGGCGCAAGTAAGGCGCAACAATATCCGCGCCCACGTCAAAACGGTCGCTGTAACGCCGGCCGACATCGTACACCAGCGTGTTGTTATGGCTTTGCACCACCAGCGCCAGTCCCTGCCCCACATCAAGAACGCTAAGGTGGATCTCTCCCGGGCCGGGTAAATCCGGCCTGAAAAGAAACAGCGGCAACAGCCATAATGCACCCAGAGCCCGTCCGGGAACGCCTTTTGGCGACAACAGCAGCAGTATGCCAAGCAATGCTGCCGGAATAGTCCACCAGGCCGGGCTGAAAGGCATCAGAACGGCGGGCAGATGTTGCTGCGCCAGAGTCAGAGTCTGCCACAACCATGAAGTGACTTGCGCCGCTACCTGCCAGAGTGTGGCGGACAGATTTCCCAGGCCGGCCAGTTGCAGCACGACGCCGAGCAGGACCACCGGCGTCACCAGCAACCCGATCACCGGCACAGCCAGCAGATTGGCCAGTGGTGACAACCACGAAAACTGGCCGAAAAACAGCAGCAATAACGGTATCAGACCCAGCGACACAGCCACCTGTACGAACACCGCCTGACCGGCCTTGCCACGACGAGAAACCCCGGACACTGCCCAGGCTATAATGGACACTGCCGAAAAAGACAGCCAGAATCCCGCTGACATGACCGACAGCGGATCGAACAACAGCACACCTGTGAGAGCCAGGGCCAGTATGTGAAGCGGACTGGTTTTGCGGTTCACGGCCAACGCCAGCAAAGCAATGATCAGCATGACCAGAGCCCGTTGCACGGGAATGGTAAACCCGGCCAGTGCCGCGTAAAACACGGCCGCAAGCAATGCCGGTGCGATGGCTGCTTTCTGCGCCGGCAGCCACAATGCAAGCCGGGGCAGGCGAGACCAGAGTTTGACAAACAGCCAGTAAACGGCTCCAGCAAACAATCCGATATGCAGGCCGGAAATCGCCATCAGGTGATTGGTGCCGGTGGCCCTCATGACGTCCCATTGCTGTGCTGTGATACCGCTGCGAATGCCGGTGGCGAGCGCGACGATCAGGCCGCTGGCAGGAGATTCGCCCAGCGCATGCAATACGCTGTCGGCAAGTTCCTGGCGCATGCGGTGAATGGAAAAACGCCCGCGACCATCATCCAGCCTGATTGCCGTATCGGGTTTTTTGACATAGCCGGTCGCCCGTATGCGTTTTTGAAACAGGTATTTTTCATAGTCGAAAAGGCCAGGATTGCTGAAGCCGTGGGGGTTTTTCAGTTTGGCCAAAAACTGCCATGTTTCACCGGCATGCAAGGACAGCTTTGTTCGATACAGCGCCAGCCGTACCAAGCCCGGCATGGCGTAATCCTGGCCACCCAGGCTTATTTTCCTGGCGCGAACCACTATCTGGGCTTTGTGCGGAAAATGCTCTGGCGCTTCGACAATCTCCGCGGTTATATTTACCGTTTCATTGGCCAGCGCTGGTGGTAACGACTGTGACAACGCCAGATTGGCGCGAAAACTGGCCCAAGCCAGCCCAAGTATGAATATTGCAATATAA
>QOAV01000031.1 GCA_003972845.1 Gammaproteobacteria bacterium | reverse complement strand
CTGCCATTGCCGAAGGCCTGGCAAAGAAGATCGTCGATGGCGAGGTGCCGGAAATATTGTCCGAATCGGTCATTTATTCGCTGGATCTGGGCGCTTTGCTGGCGGGCACCAAATACCGTGGCGATTTCGAGAAGCGCCTGAAGGCCGTGCTGCATTCGCTGGAAGACAAGCCGAACGCCATACTGTTTATCGACGAAATACACACCATCATCGGCGCCGGAGCCACTTCCGGCGGCGCCATGGATGCCTCCAATCTGCTCAAGCCGGTATTGTCGGCGGGTCATTTGCGCTGCATAGGCTCCACGACATATCAGGAATATCGCGGCATTTTCGAGAAAGATCGCGCATTATCGCGTCGTTTCCAGAAAATAGACGTGATCGAGCCCAGCGTCGAAGACACCGTCAAAATACTCCGCGGCCTGCAATCCCGGTTCGAGGAGCATCATGATGTCAGCTACACCCGACAGGCCTTGCGCAGCGCGGCGGAGCTGGCCGAGCGCTATATCAATGATCGTCATTTGCCCGACAAGGCCATCGACGTCATCGACGAGGCGGGGGCGCATGTGCATCTGGCCCCGGCGGACAAGCGCAAAAGCAAGATTGGCGTGGCCGAAGTGGAATCCATTGTCGCTAAAATGGCGCGCATCCCGGAAAAGTCCGTTTCGCAGTCGGACAAGAAAGCCCTGCAGAATCTCGAACGTGATCTGAAAACGGTTATTTTCGGCCAGGATCCGGCGGTCAAGGCGCTTTCCACCTCGATCAAAATGTCGCGTTCCGGCCTCGGCAAGATGGAGCGCCCCATTGGCGCATTTCTGTTTGCCGGACCCACCGGCGTGGGCAAGACCGAAGTCACGCGGCAACTGGCCATGACCCTGGGCATCGAATTGATTCGCTTCGACATGTCCGAATACATGGAGCGCCACACCGTTTCGCGGCTGATCGGCGCGCCTCCGGGCTATGTGGGTTTTGACCAGGGCGGCCTGCTCACCGAGCAGATCAACAAGCATCCGCACGCAGTGCTGCTGCTGGACGAAATCGAAAAGGCGCACCCGGACGTGTTCAATCTGCTGCTGCAGGTGATGGATCACGGTACGCTCACCGACAATAACGGCCGCAAGGCGGATTTCCGCAATGTCATCATCGTCATGACCACCAATGCGGGAGCGGATCGGCTGTCTCGCAACAACATGGGATTCACCAATCAGGTGGAATCCGGCGATGCAATGGAGGCCATCAAAAAACTGTTTACGCCCGAATTTCGCAACCGTCTGGACGCCATCATTTCGTTTGATGCGCTGGACAAGGAATCCATCATGCATGTGGTGGACAAGTTCATCATGGAACTGGAACAGCAGTTGTCAGAGCAGAAAGTCGAGTTGGAAGTGGACGACAAGGCGCGCGAATGGCTGGCGGAAAAAGGCTATGAGCCGTCCATGGGCGCCAGGCCCATGGCGCGTTTGATCCAGGACAAGATCAAGAAAGGCCTGGCTGACGAACTGCTGTTTGGCAAGCTGGTCAACGGCGGTGACGTACTGGTCAGTGAAAAGGACGACGATCTGGTGTTTCAGGTGGAAGGTAAAAAGGGCAAGCCGAAGAAAGCGGTTGAGAAGGAAACGGGTTAATCTTTTCGGCTGCTTGCCGGGCCGGATAAATATGACCGTCAGTTGTAGGCCGGATAAGCATCGCGCATCCGGCAGTGTCCGATGCGCTGCGTTTATCGGGCTTGGCGGCCAGTCTATTCTTTGCCCGGAGAATCTGCCTTTTTTCGCACAAACAACAAAGCCTTTCCGGATTCTTCCGCCGCTTCCACCTCATGCCCCAGTGAATGACAGGCGGCGGCGAGCTCATTGCTGACACTGATGCCGCCGGTTGTCACTTTCAACACTTCGTCGTCGCCGATTTCTTCCAGGCCTTTTTTCAGCGCGAAAACGTGAAACGGGCAGGCGATTTTGTCGATGTTGATGGCTTTGGTGAATTCGGACATGCTTTTATCCTGTGGGGACGTGTGCTGCTGAATACGTCGTAAACTGTATTCTGGATGTGTCGTTGCTCATTTGGTTTGCGTTGATATTGTCGAACGGTTTCCGCCCGCCAGCGCGAATACCAACCCGGTAATCGCCAGACACCAGACGATCATCGGCCCGCTGGGCAGATCGGTCAGTGTCGAAGCCAGTAACCCGGCGCTGTAGCCGATAACGCCAATGACGTAGCCGGTTGCCACGCGCCGTCCGCCATCGAGACCCATGCGCAGGGTAGCCAGTGACGGAATAATGAGACTGGAAAACACCAGATAAACGCCCACCAGTTGTACCGAGGCGGTCACGCTGAGCGCGAACAGCAAGTAAAATCCCACCCCATTGAGGCGTTGTCGATACATTCGCCAGATGGCAAGAATCACGGCATAAAGCACGCCGACCCAAATCAGATGATGCCAGTCCACCCACAATATCTGGCCACTGAGCAGTTCCTGCAAATGTTCGCCGCCGTGGGGATTGTTCGCCAGCATGAGGATGCCGGTGGTGGCGGCAATGACGAAAATGACGCCGATCAGCGCCTCCTGACCCTGCTGCCAGCGCTTCTCCGTCCAGCTCAGCAGCAACGCGCCGAGCATGGCGCTGCTGCCTGCGATCAGTTGCACCTGCCAGCCATCCACCTCGAAGCCAAAACTGTGCGCGGCGATGACGCCGAGTCCGGCGATCTGGGCGATGGCCAGATCGATGAAAATGATGCCGCGTTTCAGCACTTCCTGCCCCAGCGGCACGTGGGTGGCGAGTACCAGCAGCCCCGCCACGAAAGCGGGGCCAAGAATCCCGAGTTCCAGGCCTTCGGTCATTTACCCGCTCCCGTCAGTCGCGTGATGCTGTCGTCGAACAGGCCGAACAGGTCTTTCGCCTGTTTGGTGCCGCCGACGGTGAAGGGCATTTTGATGGCGGGTATGCCGGATTTGCCCGACAGCCACTCTGCCGAGCGCGGACTCTGGTAAGCCGCGTAGATAATGGCGTGAACCGGCGTGGTTTTCGCCATGCCCAGCAACTGCGCCAGATGGTTGGTTGTGGCGGGCACGCCGGGTTTCACTTCCAGC
>QOAV01000030.1 GCA_003972845.1 Gammaproteobacteria bacterium | reverse complement strand
CCGTCGGCATCCACGATTTCCGCGGCGCCCGTGCGCACCAGATACAACCAGTGATTCTTCTCGCCAACTTTCAGGATTTCACCGCCACGCCGTACGTAGGCTATCTCCAGAGCCAGGGCAATCTGGTCCAGCGTCTCGCCATCCAGCTTGTCCAGCGGACTGATCTGCGCCAGATAATCACGTATTTCCAGTTGTTCAATTTCCATCGCGCCCCTCGCTCTTTTGGCGGCAGTAGTCTTTTACTTCGCTTCCGGAATATTAACCCGGAAAATTCATGAATAACACGCGCCCTCACTTGTCTATGAAATTTCCGGGGTAAACCGTAATGCTTACGATCCGGCATTTCCGGGCCGCCCGGTAGAATTGCTTTAACAAAACAGGTTTCGTTTGCCCCAGATCAAGACGGGGCAGTGGCTCTCGCGGCATAATGGCCGCGATTAAGCCACGGAGTCAGCGCTCGTGAAATCAATAAAAAATTTCCTGCCGGTGCTCGTTCTGGCGGGCGTTAGCGGTCTGTCCGTCGCGGCCTGTGGTCAGAAACCGGAAACACACGACGCGGCAGCCATCAAAGCCGCCGCACACGTCAATCCGTGTCATTTCCTGGATCAGAGCGCGGTAGAGACGCTGGCGGGAATGAAACTCCAGCCCGGCGCCATCGACAAAAGCTTACCCAACCCCAGAGTCGCCGGATGCCAGTGGACAAAGCCCACGGGCGCCCCCGCCATTCAGTTGCAATACTGGCCCAAAACCAAAGCGCCGTTGACAAACTGGGCGTTCCCCGACTATGACAGCAAAGCCCTGACCGGACACTATGGCGAAACACTCGCTGTGATCGCCAAAGCCAACCCGCAACTTGGCGTAAAGCGCGGTCTCGCCAGCGTCATCATGCGCACTGGCGAGGGCGTTATCGTGTTGACCGCGCCCTATCTGCAAGCGCCGGAAGGCTCGGCCGCTTTCGATCAGGCGCTGAAACTGGCTGACGCCGCAGCCGCCAAAGCGCCCTGACCAGCCAACCCCACCGGAGATATGACATGCGCCGTTTAACCCGAATATTTCGTCAGGATCCGGGAATTAGCCGGAGAAGTTTTTGTTCTGGGTGTTCAAATGGGCAAAAGTCAATGTCATTCATTGGCTTGCAGCCCGTTTGGGCAGCCAGGGCAAAAAGAGCCCGGGTAAAACCGGATAGCGGCGCAGGCACAGTTTGCGCTTGTCTTGATTTATCGCGAGATACGGAATTCAAGATGAAAATGGCCAAAATCCAGCGCCCTGATAAAATATTCGGGTTAATGACCAGCCTGAAACTCGCCCTGGTATCCGTAATCGCTTTGGCCTCGGTATCCGCCGCAGCAGACGCGACGATTCCCGACACCGACCTGAAAAAAGCCAGCGACACATCTCTGATTGGCCGCTACCAGGGCTCCAAAATCGTCGCGTATCAGCATCGCAGTTTTGACAGCGTAACCCTGCCCACGTCCCCGCTTGTCGCCCAGCCCGGCAAACGCGACGCGCACAACAACATCGTTTTTGCGCCCGGGAAAAGCAGGGAAATTGAAGGAGAACACACCCGCATCGTTTACCTGATACCCGCCGACCGCTCGCCGCTGGAAGTGCTGCGCAACTATGAACAGGAAATTACCAGCAAAGGCGGGAAAGTCCTGTTCAACTGTAAAAAGGCGGAATGCGGTGGCGCGCCGGATCGCGCCAGCTCTGGCGGCGGCGGCGACATGAGCCTGGCCATGTTTCTGCAGCCGGAAGAAGATGTCTCCGCCTACAACGAGGCTTTCAGCAATGGTTATTGCGCACTCACCAGCCGCATTATCGATCAGCATTATCTCGTGGCGGAACTGCCGCAACAGAATGCCTTTATCTCGGTGCTGACCTACATGATCGCCGACGGTGATTTTTGCAAGGCATTCAACAAACGCACAGTCGCCGTGGTGGATATCGTTCAGCTCAAACAGCGCGAGCAAAAAATGGTCGTGGTCAAGGCCGATGAAATGGCGAAGAAAATCAGCGCCGAGGGGAAAATAGCGCTGTATGGCATTTATTTCGATACCAACAAGGCAACCATCCGCGACAAATCGAAGCCCACTCTGGATGAGATTTCCGCCTTGTTGGAACACACGCCAAAGCTGAAACTGCTCATTGTTGGCCACACCGATAACGCCGGGTCGTTCAGCTACAATCTGGACCTGTCCAGACGACGCGCCGAGGCCGTAGTCAAGGCGCTGACAGCAAAAAACAGGGCCGTCAAAAGCCGCTTGAAAGCTGTAGGCGTATCATTTGCCTGCCCGGCGGCAAGCAACCGCACAGAAGCAGGGCGAGCAAAAAACCGCCGCGTCGTGCTGGTGGAACAGTAACGCGCCTGGCGGGAGTTCAGCCGGATTTCTTGACGAACCTGGTCAGAATCACGATTTGCTGACCGTTGACCCGGCCTTCGATATGCTCCGGGTTATCCGCCACCAGCGAAATGCCACGCACCGCGGTGCCGCGCTTGGCGGTAAAACCCGCGCCTTTCACCGGCAAATCCTTGATCAGCGTCACCGTATCACCAGCCGCGAGCACCGCGCCATGGGCGTCCATGTGCTTTACGGCGTCTTCCTCTGATTCGCCTTCGCCCGTTGCCCTGGCCCAGGCCAGCGTTTCGTCATCCAGATACAGCATGTCCAGCAGATCTTGCGGCCAGCCCTCGGCGCTCAATCGAGTCAGCATGCGCCATGCCATGACCTGCACCGCGGGAACCTGGCTCCACATACTGTCGTTCAGGCAACGCCAGTGATTGGCATCCACCTTGTCCGGATTATCGATCTGCTCGCGGCAGGTTTCGCACACCAGCACGCACTGCTCCGCGCTGGCGTCGGATACCGGCGGCACCTCATAAACGCCAAGCTCATCCGTCGCGCCGCATAGCTCACAGCGGGAGTCGCTTCGCGACCGCAGAATGGTTTCAGTCTTCACTGCTCTACCTTGATCTATAAAAACCAGCGTTAACGCGCCATGACTTCGGCAAAATAGGATGCGCCATTTCGCACGGTAATCAAACGGATTTTAACCGGTGTTTCCAGTTTTCCAGAAAACTGCAG
>QOAV01000052.1 GCA_003972845.1 Gammaproteobacteria bacterium | reverse complement strand
TACCCATGGCTTTTGCCGCCGTCCAGGGACGGGTGCCGCCGGTGGCCTGGGTGCTGATGCTGGCAAACCTGGCCTGGGTGGTGGCGTATGACACCATGTACGCCATGGCGGATCGCGAGGACGACCTGAAAATAGGCGTCAAGTCCACCGCGATACTGTTCGGCCGCCATGACCGGTTAATCATTGCGGCTCTGCAAATTATCGCTTTGGTTTCGCTGGTTGTCGCTGGTATGCTAACGGCAAGGGGTGTTTATTATTATGGCGGAATCGCGCTTGCAGCCTTGTTTTCCGCCTTTCAGCAAGTTCTCATTTCCGGCCGCCAACCGGCTGATTGTTTTCGTGCTTTCTTAAATAACACCTGGTTTGGGGCCGCTGTTTTCGGCGGACTTTTACTGGATTATCTATGAAGCTTTTCATTTCCCTGACATCGCCTTTTTCCCGCAAGGTGCGCATCGCCATGCGCGAAAAACAGCTCGAAGCAGAGGAAATTGTGGTCAACCCCTGGGAATCCAGCGCCGAATTGCTGGCGGTGAATCCGTTGTCGCAGGTGCCGGTACTCGTCACCACCGACGGCCCCATTTTCGATTCCTGCGCCATTATCGAATATCTGGAAGATTTTGATGGTGAAATCAACCTGGTGCCGTTATGCGGATCACGTTGGCCGGTGTTGCGCTGGATGCGTCTGGCGGACGGTATTACCGAAGCCTGCCTGACCTGTTATCTGGAAAACAAGCGCCCGGCGGAGCAGCGTAATGACGAGGTCAAGCAGCGCCAGATCGCCAAAATCGAGCGCGCGCTGCAATGGACCGAAGAGCGCATGCCCGACGCGGAATTTTTGCTCAACGAACGCCTGACCATGGCCGATATCTCGCTGGGTTGCGCTCTTTCCTACCTGAACCTTCGCTACAAAAAAGGCTGGCGCAAGGAGCGGCCGCGTCTTGCCCGCTGGCACCGGAAAATCAGCCAGCGGCCGTCCTTCAAAGCCACCGAGCCGGTGGAATAGCGCCGCAAATCACGTGTCGGAACAGCAAAAATACCGGGACTTGCGGGATTTCATCGCTCTGCTGGAACAGCGCGGGCAGCTCAAGCGGGTTTCCGTGGAAGTCGATCCCTGTCTGGAAATGACCGAAATCTGCGACCGCACCCTGAAAGCGGGCGGCCCGGCCATTCTGTTCGAGAACGTCAAGGGCCACGACATGCCGGTGCTGGGCAATCTGTTCGGCACGCCGGAGCGGGTGGCGCTGGGCATGGGGCAGGAGTCCGTCACGGCCTTGCGCGAGGTGGGCAAGCTGCTGGCCATGCTCAAGGAGCCGGAACCACCCAAGGGCTTCAAACATGCTCTGGCGCAGATTCCCATGTACAAGAACGTGCTGAACATGTCGCCGAAAGTGCTGAAAAAAGCGCCTTGCCAGCAGTTGGTCATCGAAAGTGATGATGTTGATCTGTCTAAAATACCGGTACAGACCTGCTGGCCGGGCGACGCCGGGCCGTTGATTACCTGGGCGCTGGTAGTGACGCGCGGGCCGGACAAGCCGCGGCAGAATCTGGGCATCTACCGGCAGCAGGTGATCGGAAAAAACAAGGTCATCATGCGCTGGCTGGCCCATCGCGGCGGCGCGCTGGATTTTGCTGACTGGAAAAAGGCCCATCCCGGCGAGCCGTTTCCGGTGTCGGTGGCCCTGGGCGCGGACCCGGCGACCATACTCGGCGCGGTGACGCCGGTGCCGGATGCGCTGTCGGAATACGCCTTCGCCGGCTTGCTGCGCGGCGGCAAGACCGAAGTGGTGAACTGCCAGAGCAACGACTTGCAGGTGCCGGCCAGCGCCGAGATCGTGCTGGAAGGCCATATCGACCCGGAAGAAACCGCGCTGGAAGGGCCGTTCGGCGACCACACAGGCTATTACAATGAACAGGAAACCTTCCCGGTTTTCACCATCGACCGCATCACCCATCGCCGCGATCCCATTTACCACAGCACCTATACCGGCCGGCCGCCGGATGAACCGGCTGTGCTGGGTGTGGCTCTGAACGAAGTGTTCGTGCCGATTTTGCAGAAGCAGTTTCCGGAAATCGTCGATTTCTATCTGCCGCCGGAAGGCTGCTCCTACCGCGTCGCCGTGGTCAGCATGAAAAAGCAGTATGCCGGCCACGCCAAGCGCGTCATGTTCGGCGTCTGGTCGTTTTTGCGGCAGTTCATGTACACCAAGTTCGTCATTGTCTGCGATGATGACGTGAACGTGCGCGACTGGAAAGATGTGATCTGGGCCATGACCACGCGCATGGACCCGGCCCGGGATCTGACCCTGGTGGAAAACACGCCGATTGATTATCTCGATTTCGCCTCGCCGGTATCCGGGCTTGGCTCCAAGGCCGGTTTCGACGCCACCAACAAATGGCCCGGTGAAACCGAGCGCGAATGGGGCAGGCCGATCAGCATGAGCCCCGAGGTGCGCGAGCGGGTGGACGCCATCTGGGACGAACTGGGGCTGAAGGACAGGTAGGGCGTTTCCGCCGTGTCCCATGCTTGCCACACTCCCGGAATCGGCTACTGTTACCATCAGGATAACTATAAAGACCGGGCGCAGGCGGGTCTCGCAGTCTGCACTCTTTTTGATTTGATATAACTGGTAAGCCATTGAAAAATCGCCGCAGCCATTCCACTATTGCCGGAAACGAAGAATTGTCCCTGTCCGCCAGCGACCGGGGCGGGAACGCCTTTCAGCGCTTGATGGAGTACGAAATCAGCCGCAGCAAGGCCGGCCATGAACAGGCAGCAACAGCGACGATGGCGCATGACGAAGCACGTGAGTACTGGAAAAATCAACGCAGTACCGGATCTTGCCGCTGCCCGGCTGATGCTTTCATCTGGCTCACTGCTTTGCTGTCGTCCCGCGGCAGGCTTCCCGAGGGAGCCGATGTGCGCCAGCCGGTAAAGCTGGGGCAGTGGTCCCATCTGACTCGCCTGACGCCGACGCCGCATTCCCTGAAAACAGTCGCCCTGTGGAGCGCCGGGCAGGCAAACCTGCGCGATACACCGGCCCGGCTGGGCATACCGCAACGCTGTGTTTTTGCATTTTACAGCGCCGCGCCGGCGCTGGGCATGGT
>QOAV01000027.1 GCA_003972845.1 Gammaproteobacteria bacterium | reverse complement strand
ATTTTCCGGGATATGTCGCTGTTTGGATCTTTCAAGTCGCCAAAGATGATGGCGTTATGGCCGGCAGCTGCACAAGCTTCCACGCAAGCAGGTTGTCGATCCGCGTCCACCCGGTGTACGCACATTGTGCATGCCTCAACGGTTCCTTTGCCACGCGGCGCATAAGGCTTGGGATTTTCCACTGTTTCATGTTCGAAAGAACGCGCCTTGTACGGGCAAGCCATCATGCAATAGCGGCAACCGATACAGATATGCCGGTCCACCAGAGCAATGCCGTCTGCCCGGATAAAAGACGCCCCGGTGGGACAGACATCCACGCAGGGAGCTGCTTCACAGTGCTGGCACATCATCGGCAGAGATATTTCGAAGCCAGTACGCTTGTCTTTCAGTTCCACCTTGCGCATCCACTGCGGATCAGTTCGGGGATGACCGGTCTGCTCAATGCCATTTTCCTCGTGGCATGCCGTAACGCAATCAGTACAACCATCCGCGCATTTGGATGCATCGACAAGGAGCCCCCAGCGAACCTTGTTTGAAACAGGCTGGTCGGGAGGACGCGCCTGCGCCAGCTGCGTCAATACCAGGCCACTGCCGGCCGCTGCCAGAGCTGCACCCGCGGCAGCTGATTTGCCAAGGAATTCACGACGACTGGTCTGTAACGGTTTGTTATTACTCATTTTTCGTCTTCCGGCACAGTTGAGTGGCACTGAAAGCAATCAAGAGATACTGCCGCATAAGAATGACAGGACTGACAGAACTCTCCCTCGGAATTGACGGGAACATAATTGCCGTTGTCGTCTTTCGAAGCATGGCAGGAAATACAGTTTTTCAGACTGTGTTTGGTTGTGCGTATGCCACGATGCATGGTTTCGTCACGTTGGTGCAGCAGAAACTTCATGTGGTTCCGGCGTATGACGTCGGTGGGCTCCACACACTGTTCGCCGCGACTGGCTTCCGGGTGTTTCGGAAGCAGACTGCTGTTACCGTCGTGGGCGCCCGCAACCAGGGCAAAAGTCCCGATTGCAGCTGCCAGTAACATTGTCGGTAATGTTACTTTCATAGGAAGTTTCCTTATTCACCCATACCCATGTCGATATAACCTGTGGGGCATACGTCCGCACAGATATGGCAACCAATACACTTGGTGTAATCGGTATCCACATAACGACCCGTTGTACTCTGATCCTTGCGTACCCGGAAAACCGCGTCCTGCGGACAGTAGATAACGCAGTTGTCGCACTCGAAACACAGGCCACAGCTCATGCAACGACCTGCTTCCTCAACCGCTTCTTCTTCTGGCAGAGGAATCACGCGCTCGTGGAAATGATGCAGCACTTCGTCGGCGCTGGGCACGTCTTCCTTGCGTTCGTGACGTTCCTGTTCCTCGAAATGCCCCAGAAACATGTCTTCCGCCTTGATGATTTCATGCTCGGCGCGATCCTCAAAATTGTGTATCGCCCAGTTGCCGTCGCCGGTTCCACGCATGTCGCCGGCTTTTTCCGGATCGAAACGGTCGGGAGACAGACCGGCCTCCTTCAGTTTTTCCACCAGATCGAAGTGATGAACATCCACCTTCGGGCGTTTCTTGATTTTGGCGCCCTTGAGCACGGCATCCATGGTTTCAACGGCAATGGCCGCCTGGCCTATAGCCGTCGTCAGAAGATGCGGACGAACAATATCGCCGGCGACGAAGTGCTTTTCCTTGCCGGGCACACGGTAGGTGGCATCGGCATCGATCAATCCACGCTCATTGGCCATATCTTCAACGCCAGTCATATCCGAGCTTTGTCCGATAGCCGCAACAATCAGATCTGCTTCCAGTGTGCGCTCGGTACCTTCCACCGGGATCGGCGTCATGCCATCCATGGTGCAATCACAGATTTTCAAACCAGTAGCACGGCCGTCATCGCCGACAATCAGTTCAAGCGGCATGACGCCGTCGAGTATTTCCACGCCTTCCTTGATAGCGGCCTGAATTTCGTGTTCAGCAGCCATCATCTTGTCTTTGGTAAACAGGGAGGTCAGCGTGGCTTCAGCCGGCCTGGCGCCTTCTGCCAGTGATTCGTCGTGCTGTACGGAAGTATCCAGAATAACATCTTCCGGCTTGCCTGCAGCCGGGTTATGACCGAGGCGGCGTGTTACCGACACCACATCAATGGAGGTATCACCACCACCGATACAGATGACTTTTTCCGCTGTCACTTTCATGCGGCCTTCATTAAAGGCCTTGAGAAAGGCGACGCCGGATACGCAGTTGGGCGTTTCAGCCCAGCCTTCGACGGGCAGATCGCGACCGTTCTGGCAGCCGATGGTCCACAGGATCGCGTCATAATCGCTTTCCAGCTGGTCGATCGTGACATCCGTACCGACCGATACGCCAGTGCGCACTTCAACGCCCATATCGACTATGCGATCAATTTCGCCTTTCAGAGTATTACGGGGAATACGATAGTTGGGGATGCCATAGCGAGCCATGCCGCCAAGCTCGGGGTCACGCTCAAAAACCGTTACCCCATGGCCCAGTCGGCGCAATTGATAAGCCGCGGACAGACCCGCAACACCACCGCCGATGACAGCCACTTTCTTGCCGGTATCCTGGCCAGCCACGAACTTGTAGCCGTTTTCCAGCGCGGTATCGCCAATGTATTGCTCAACGGAGTTGATGCCCACATAGCCTTCAACCTCGTTACGGTTGCATCCATCCTGACAGGGAGCCGGACAAACGCGGCCCATCATGGAAGGGAACGGATTGGAATCAGTGTTACGCAGAAAGGCATATTCCTGCATGCTCATGTCGGACGGGGCTTTTTCTATGCCCCGGACAATTTGCAACCACCCCCGAATCTCATGGCCGGACGGGCAGGAACCCTGGCAAGGAGGGGTGCGAAGTACATACGTCGGGCAGCGGTGGCTTTTGTCTGCGACGAAGACTTTATCATGCAAACTGCCCCATTCATGGTCGCCTTCTTCAAACTTTCTGAAGGTATGAGAGTCGCCCCTCTTGGTATTTTTACTCCAGGGAGTTGCCATAGCCCTAATCTCCTAAAGATTATTTAACTGTTGGCGAAGATATAGATGTAGAGATTATCGAAATTGACAAAGAGAACCAAAG
>QOAV01000227.1 GCA_003972845.1 Gammaproteobacteria bacterium | reverse complement strand
TTGTTCGCTGTTTTTTTTTCATGTGACTCCAGTGGCTGTGGCACTGATAAATGGTGCGTATTCCTGCTTTTACTGGATGATCCAACGGGTGCTTTTTCTGTCACGTGGTACTGATGGGAATTCAGGCCGCCGGTTCGGAAATTTCCAGATCTTTGTGGCCTTAGTCCTTAAGGCGGGAATTTTTGCCGGCAGTCTGCTGCTGGAGGATTTCGGGCTGTCGGCAATCTGCCTGCTTTCCCTGGTTGTTGTCCTTTCCGCATTAGTACTGTTTCACAGGCAGGCCAGGGAAGATATGGTTTTTCCGGGAGAAATAAATGATCAGGGCTGTCGGGGTTTTTTCCGGCAAAAACGAAAAACCCTGGCCGAATCTCTGGTACAGCGGGGTTTTCATCGGCTGACACCGGGCATATATCGCCGCGATTTCTTCCAGTTTTTTGGCCTTGATAGTAGTGCCAGTGAGACCGGCTTCCCGGGCGGTTTCCGCCGAAAGAGACGGTAATCAACCGGCTACAGTAGTTCACCGGAATTGGCGCTGTTTTCCGTATCGGGTGTTTGGCATACTGGCGGCTGATTTGGTGATGACTGGGTGACAAATGACAACAGGGACTGACGCATACCGGATTGACGAGGAGCCGTATTACCAGCCACAAGGGGATGAAATCGGGATTTTCGAGGCGGCCTACAACAACAATATCCCGATTCTACTGAAAGGCCCTACCGGCTGCGGCAAGACCCGCTTCATGGAACACATGGCCTGGCGTCTGAAGCTGCCGCTGGTGACCGTGGCCTGCCATGATGACCTTACGGCGTCCGATCTGGTGGGGCGTTATCTCATCGTCGGCGGCGAAACCCGGTGGATGGACGGGCCGCTGGCTTATGCCGTGCGCCACGGCGCGATCTGTTATCTGGATGAAGTGGTGGAGGCGCGCAAGGATACGACGGTGGTCATTCACCCGCTGGCCGATGACCGCCGCGCCCTGCCGATCGAGAAAACCGGTGAGTTGCTGACCGCAACGGATGCATTTTGCCTCGCCATGTCCTATAACCCCGGTTATCAGAGCGTACTGAAGGATCTGAAGCAGAGTACGCGACAGCGTTTTGTCGCCATTGAGTTCGAATATCCCGACGCCGAGGCGGAAAAGCAAATCGTCGTGCGCGAATCCGGTCTGGATGAAGACCGCGCCGCCAAACTGGTAAAATTCGCCGGCATGACGCGCAACCTCAAGGGCAGCGGCCTGGACGAAGGCGCCAGCACGCGGTTGCTGGTGCATGCCGGCAAGCTCATGGCGTCCGGCGTCGATACGCGCATCGCCTGTAACAGCGGTGTGGCGCAGGCACTGACCGATGACCCGGAAATGCTGGCGGCGGTGAGGGAGCTGAGTTCGTCGCTGTTTTGACGAAGATCAAGCTGCACGGCGCATTGGGCTGATATAATTCCGCCCCGAAAAGTGCGTGAAAGCCGCTGGGGGTATGGCATATTAACTACCCCTAATAAGGTAGTTTATTTCTCTATCGCAGTCGGTTAGGATTCGCGGCCAATGGCCGGAATTCAACCGGCAGCGAATATACTGGACCAGTCAGGCTGAAATTCAGCTCTGGTGAAAAGATAGCAATCAAACTTCGAGGTTATTATGTCTAACTTGTACTACGAAACCATCGACAAAATGGAAAAAGAAGGCGTTCAGCGCGATTATATCGTCGGTTGGGCGGGTGGTTATCTGCATCACCCCGAGCGCGAAGAGCAGCGTATCACCGAAGCCTATGAAGCAGGTTATTCGGCTGGCAAGGAAAAGAAAACCGACGGCTGGGCTGACTGGAAATAAACTTCCGCAGCAGGCAAGTTGAAAGCAGGTAGGGCTCAGGGTTCTACCTGCTTTTTTCGTTTCAGGGGTAAATAAATGATACTCGAAGCAGTGGTTGAGGGCGTGACGCACAAAATCGATGTGCCCGACGAGATGCTGGTGGAAGGCGAGGATTTTTTTCGTCAAATGGACGCCGATATGGACAAGGGCTACCAGATGCACCGCGAATGGGTGGAAAAACCGGGGCGGGAAGACCGCATCCGCATCGTCGCCGATCGCATGCTGGGCGCCATGGAAAGCAGCAAGAAAACCATGACGCAGCTCATGGCAGGCTACATTCTGACCCGCATGCCGGGCATTGCCGGCGTCGATGTGGATACCGGCGGCGAAATGCAGCAAACCGAGATCATCATGGGCGGTGGCCACGAGTTCAACTGAGTTTTACGTGATGCAGTTCTCGCCCTATCAGCTAAACGAGGTCAAACCGGGCAGCTTTGTCTTCGAGGTAAAAAATGCTTTGCCGGCAGAAGTCTGCCATGAGGCAGTGCGTCGCTTCGAGCTGCTGCAGGACGAGCAGTATCCCGGCCGTATCGGCCAGATGGCCAAAGCCGGTGGAGATATCAAGAAAACCACCGATCTGGTGGTCAGCGGCAAGGAAAACTGGCGCGATCTGGATCAGGTCCTGTTCCAGTCGCACGGCATGGCTCTGGCCGAGATTCGCAAGCGTTTCCCTTATTTCAAGGGCCCTTTCAAGGACATGGGTTACAACCTGCAGCGTTATCAGCCGGGCGAATACTATGACTGGCATATCGACGGTGGCAGTCATCAGTTCGCCGAACGTCAGCTGGTGGCTTTGTGGTACCTGAATGAAGTGGAAGAGGGCGGTCGGACGGATTTCAGGTTTCAGGACATTTCAGTGGCGCCCGAAACCGGCAAGCTGGTGCTGTTCCCACCGTTCTGGACCCACGAGCACCGTGCGGCGCCGGTGGCCAGGGGCGTCAAATACATCGCAACCACCTGGCTGGTGTTCAGATAACGTCGGCCGCCAGCTCCAGAGGCGAGTTCCTGCGACTATACAAGCTGTTTTAATATCGAGGTTCCCATGCTCTATCACATCAAGAAACTACTCAGAAAACGTCAACTGGAAAAAGTGCGGGAGTTGCTGGATCACGCAAAATTCGTCGACGGCAGGCTGTCCGCGGGCAAGGTGGCGCAGCGCGTCAAGCACAACGAAGAAATGGCGGGCAGCAAACAGCAGATGGAATACCTGAATACGCTGGTGCTGGGCGCTCTGGCGGAGCATCCGCTGTTCAAG
>QOAV01000107.1 GCA_003972845.1 Gammaproteobacteria bacterium | reverse complement strand
TGTGGCAAGCGCGCATTACTGCGAATACAGGCCCTGATTTGAGTGGGCGTTGTCACCAGCAGGCTCTCGGATCCGCTGGCGGACAATGCCTCGCGAATTTCTTCTGGAAAGAAGGGGCGGCCGCGGAAACTGGTCTGGCCCAGGACTAGCGGCATTAATACGGAGCTGACAAAACCGTACATATGCTGCGGCGGTGTGGTACAGATAATGCGCCGCGGCCGGTTCTTGTCGAGGCCAAGGGCCAGCCCCGCGGCCAGCGCCTCTTGCATGGCCCAGCGCCAGGTTCGCGGATGGGCATGCGGCTCGCCGGTGCTACCCGAGGTATAAGCGATGGCGATGACCTGATCATGCGCTATGCGCGGTATGGCGCGAGCAGCCTGCGGTGGCGGTTTTTCCGCTGGCGCCAGCATGCCGCTGATCTGCATGGCGCGCCCATCGGTTTGCTCCAGTTCATCGGTCACTAATACAGTGCTGTGATAACGCTCAATCAGAGCGTTGATGGAGCTTTCTGTGCGATTGGCGGGCAGCAGGTTGATCTTGTTGCGGATTGCTCCCGCCAGCAGCAGAACTGTGAAAAAGTAGCGGTCAGCACAGTCGTTGATGACATGATCGAAGTCTTCAATGTGAGCGCTTACTGCCAGCACATCTTCGATTAAATCATAGCCTGTCTTCGCGTCATTCTCACCGTAGAACAGGGGACGGTGAAGAAACTCGCTGGTGACAGCAGGGCCGGAGGCGGCTCGTTCGAGTCTGCCCTCGGCTCCGGTTTCAGGCGCGGTTTTTCTCGATGTGGCTGGCAAGTGATTGCAACGTGGCAAAAATGGACTTGTTGTTTTCATCTTCGGCCTTGAGTTGAAAACCGTACTTTCCGGAGATCGCAAGAGCCAGTTCCAGGGCATCGATTGAATCCAGCCCCAAACCCTCACCAAACAGAGGCTGTTCCGGCTCAATGTCTTCGGCGCCAATATCTTCCAGGTTCAGCGTGTCGACGATCAACTGCGCAATTTCCTGTTGCGTGGCGGTTTGCTCGCTCATTTTTATGAATTCTCCCTACGATTTTCAGTGCCGCTATTCTCGTCTGCCTGCGCCTTTCACGCAATACAAAAACTACCCGGTTTCCACGGTTGCCGGCGGGTATGCCTTGCTGAATCGTTTTCATTAGTGGTATATAGTTGGTCAGCATTGCTATAAACAATGCTTCAACCTACAAAAACAGGCCCGCGGGCGGGTTTGTTGCTGGATGACAGTTGCCGGAATCAGGTGACCTCAGGCATGACATCAGGGAGATGAATTATGGCAAACCTCTTGCTATTGGGCACGGCGCTTTTCATAGCGTTTCTACTGGGATACATCCTGCGTTGCATTTTTTGCCGGCACCGAAATGACATCGGTGGCTTTTCCGGAAAGCGTTTGTGGGTGTTTCTTCTGGCGCTGTTGTGGGGGCTGCTCAGCCTCTGGTGGTACGCCTGTAAAATAAAGCATATGTGTGACGAGTCCGCCAAAGTCACCACGCCTGAGGTGGTGATGGCGCCAGCGGCGGTAACGCCGGAGCCTGTTCCTGCGCCGGCAGAAGTGGCGCCAGCGCCTGCTGCAGCGCCAATCGTTGAAGCACCACAGCCAGCCATCCCGGCCAGAGCGCCCATAGCTTTTGCCTGGTCGTCGCCTGATTCGGTAACCACGGCTGAATTTGACGCCATCAAATCAAGAATCATCAGCGAGCTGCCCGATGGCAAGATGTTGCATATAGTCGGGCAGTATTTCAATGGCGAAACCAACCCGTCCGAATTTCCCGATCTGGGCGTTGCACGGGCTGTCGATACGGCGAAGCATTTCGTCGGTTCGGTGGACGAGACGCGCATTCTGGTCTCTTCCGAAAATCTGGGCGATTACACCGGCAAGCCCGGCGCCATGATGCCAGCGGTGAAATTCGGTTATGCCGACCTGCCGGATTCCGCAGCAGCGCCGGCGCCGGCAACCGGCACCGAAGCCGCAGCGCCGAATTCTGGCGCCGAAGCCGCAGAGCCGAACACGGCTGCCGTGGAGGGTGCGCCCGTGACTTTCCAGTGGTCGTCTTCCGAACCGCAGGTCAATGCTGATTTCGAGGCAGTCAGGTCGAAGCTGATCAGCGATATGGGTGAGGATCAGGCGCTGCGCATTACCGGTCTTTATTTTGACGATGAGGAAAACGACACCTTGCTCAACGACATGGGCTTGTCGCGAGCGGCAAAGGTGCGGGAGCTGTTCATTGCGGATGCTGACAAGAACAGGGTGCTGATTGCCAGCGAACGGGTGCAAGGCGGCGGCGACGAACGCGGCACGGCATTTGCCGGAGTGAAATTTGCACTCCTGCCCGTCAGCGAAGCCGGTTTCAAGGTCAAGGAGGCGGGAGATCACCGGGTCATCTATTTTCCGTTCGATTCCCATCAGAGCAGCGTTGATTCCAACCTGGAGATCTATGTGGCCGATCTGGCCCGGGAATTGAAAGATGGCGGTAAATCCATCCGTATCGTGGGTCATACCGATAATCAGGGAAATGCCTCATATAATCGTCATCTGGGCATGATGCGGGCGCGTATGGTAGGCGACCTACTGGCCAAACACGGCGTTGAGCAGCGCTTCATACGCGCTGAATCGGAGGGTGAGGACTCACCTGTGGCGGATAATTCCACAGAGACTGGCCGGGCGGAAAACCGCCGTGTCGAGCTGTTCATCCAGTAAGCAGAGGAAGAAAGAACATGAATGACTTTTTTAAATATTTTGATGGCAGTGACGCCAGCGTACCCATATGGGTGATGATACTGGTTTCTTTTTTGCTGGGCCTGATCTTTAAATCGCTGGGCTGCGCCAAAAACCAGGTGGACAGCGAACAGATGCTGGCCCTGCTGAAAGGGGCGGGCTGGCAGGTGACCCGGGATCCGGCGGAAGCCGCGGTCATCGTGGTCAACACCTGCAGCTTCATCTTAATGTAGTCCTTCTTGCTCATGCCCTCAAAACCTGCCAAAGACAAACGAGAATGGAATCAAATTCAAGTTTACCGAGAGAAGGCGAGGCCTTTGTTTGATATTATTTAATATATGTAAAGCTGATCAAATCTAACTTCAGAATTTAGCAGGTTGTCTGAAAACACTTGAAAAGAATTTTGTTAACCGTAA
>QOAV01000069.1 GCA_003972845.1 Gammaproteobacteria bacterium | reverse complement strand
TGATCGTCGCCGCGAATGACGTGGGTGACGCCCATGTCCAGGTCGTCCACTACAACGGTAAGATTATAGGTGGGCGTACCGTCGCTGCGGGCGATAATCAGATCGTCCAGTTCTTCGTTGGCTATGACCACCCTGCCCTTGATCAGATCATCAATGACCACGGCCCCATGATCCGGATTCTTGAAACGCACCACCGGCGTGACGCCTTCCACCGGCGCAGAGCGGTGACGGCAGCGGCGATCATAGCGCGGCTTTTCTCCCTTGGCGCGCTGCTTTTCCCGCATGGCGTCCAGTTCATCTCGACTGCAATAGCAATAATAGGCATCGCCCTGCTCCAGCAGCTGGTCGATCACTTCCTGGTAGCGCGTAAACCGCTGAGTCTGGTAGTACGGCCCCTCATCCGCATCCAGACCCAGCCAGTGCATGCCATCGAGAATGATCTGTACCGACTCCGCGGTGGATCGCTGACGATCGGTGTCTTCTATTCGCAAGATAAAAGAACCCTTGTGCCGACGCGCGTACAGCCAGGAAAACAAAGCGGTGCGCACACCGCCTATATGCAGGTAACCGGTAGGACTGGGGGCGAAACGGGTTTTAACGGTCATACTGATGGTTAATGTCTGAGAAACAGGCGCGCATGATAATCCAAGCCCAGGCAAGTTGCACCTGGAGTACACGCTCTATTCAGCGTTCGACGCAACAGGGGCGAATACTATTTTTTTACCTAGCTTTACTTGCTTTATTCAGTTTTTTTGTCTACATATTTAAAGATCCTTCTGGAAACATAACCAAATCAAGGGCGGTTGACGGGAAGAGGTCCGTTGAAGATCAAGCTTACTGAAACCGGACAAACCATCGTGAGCTGTTCAAACCCGGCCCGGACACCCGATGAATGCGCCATCAATTTCACTATCACCAGCCAACCAAAAAAGGACAAGCAAATGCTTAAACATGTCATTGCTGCAATTATCACCGCGACCATGCTCTTGGGCACAAGTATCGTGAGCGCCGAAATCGTCAACATTAACAAGGCAGACGCCGCCGCCCTGGCGGAAAACCTGAATGGAATCGGCCCGGTCAAGTCCAAAGCCATCGTAAATTACCGGCGCAAGCACGGTAAATTCAAGTCTCTCGAAGACCTGACCAATGTCGATGGTATAGGAGAAGAACTGGTCAAATCCAACCGCAGGAGCATGTCTCTGACACGCGGCGTCAGCAAGGCCAGCGGGAAACCCAAAGCGGCATCCAGTCGTACTGGCAAGAAAACAAAAGCCAAAAAAACCACCCGCAAGAAGACTGCAGCCAGGAAAACTACCGGCAAAAAGTCCACCTCCAGAAAAAAGAAGACAAAAACTGCTGAATAGCGCAAGAACAAATAGTATTACGCCCCTTCGGGAGGCCGTCAGGCCTCCCCTTTTTTTGCGTCGGAATCTGTCCCATGCCCGGCTCGCCCCCTCTTTCTCTGGGTTGTACTCAGAAATTTTTTTTACCGCAAAAGAGGCTTCAGTCGGCATGCCAGTTCCGTTGTGGAGCGTTCCCCGACACAATAGCAAACTGGCGAATATCGGAGCACGCCAGATTTTGACCGTCCTGTATGCCCAAAACCGCATCACTATGCCGCTGAATCAGCGCCCTCGAAACTTGGATGCTTTTGATCAATCACTGAGCCGCATTGCGACCACTCTGTTCCGGCCAAGCACAACCGGACAACATATTCATCGACCATCCGGACGCAAGCGAGCTCAGCGACCCGCTTTTTCTGCAATGCCAGGATCACACAACCTTGTTACACGAAAATGTAATGCGATCAACACCCGGCTATAAACAAATCGTCCCGAGCGAGCCAACAGCCTGTTTTCGCGGCGACTGATGTCTTATACACTACGCCCCAGTATTTACTGCAAGGATTAGACATGTCTGAATCAGCTGAACCGGCCAAGTTACTGATTGGCGCGGCCGATGGTGTGAAAATCTATCAGCTGGGCAAGTCCAGCAATCGCCACGGCATGATCTCGGGAGCCACGGGTACCGGCAAAACGGTGTCGCTGCAAATTCTGGCCGAGGGATTCTCCAAAATGGGCGTTCCGGTTTTCGCCGCAGACGTCAAAGGCGATTTGTCCGGCCTGGCCAAACCCGCCAATCCGCACCCGAAAATTGATGAGCGCATCAAAAAGATCGGCATCAAGGACTATCAGGCGCGCGCCTATCCTGTGGTGTTCTGGGATATTTTTGGTGAAAAAGGCCATCCGGTGCGTACCACCATTTCAGAAGTCGGCCCGCTACTGCTGTCCAATCTTCTGGACCTGAACAATGTGCAGACCGGCGTCCTCTATGCCTGTTTCAGCATCGCCGATGACAATGGCCTGCTGCTGCTGGATCTGAAGGACCTGCGCTCCATGCTGAGCTGGATGGCGGAAAACCGCAAGGAACTGCAGGGCCAGTATGGCAACATCTCCAGCGCCAGCGTTGCCGCGATCCAGCGCGATCTGCTGATCCTGGAAGAACAGGGCGCCGATGTGTTTTTCGGCGAGCCGGCGCTGAAACTGGAAGACATCATGAAGACTGATTTTTCCGGTCATGGCGTGATCAATATACTGGACGCCACCGTACTGATGAACCAGTCGCCACGGCTGTACTCGACTTTCCTGCTGTGGCTGCTGTCGGAATTGTTCGAGCAACTGCCGGAAGTGGGCAACCCGGACAAACCGAAACTGGTGTTCTTTTTCGACGAGGCCCATTTGCTGTTCGATCAGGCGCCGAAAGCCCTGATGAACAAGATCGAACAGGTGGTGCGTCTGATTCGTTCCAAGGGCGTCGGCGTCTATTTCATATCGCAAAGCCCGCTGGATATTCCCCAGGACGTACTGGGACAAATGGGCATGCGCATCCAGCACGCCCTGCGCGCATTCACGCCGCGCGACAAGAAAGCCGTCAAAACCGTGGCCGAAACTTTCCGGCCCAACCCGAAACTGGACGTGGAGAAAGAAATCACCCAACTGGGAACCGGCGTGGGACTGGTGTCGGTGCTGGACGAGAAAGGCAGCCCCACGCCGGTGGAAAGAACTCTCATACGTCCGCCCGAATCACGTATCGGCCCGTTGACCGATGAAGAACGCGCCGAACAGATTTCGCGCTCACCCCTGAAAGGCCGCTACGACAAAACCGTGGACAG
>QOAV01000187.1 GCA_003972845.1 Gammaproteobacteria bacterium | reverse complement strand
CGCGAACCCGGGCCAGCCGGGTTCAACATGCGCAACAGATTGGCCAGATGCTTTTTCATTTCACGGCGATCAACGATCTGGTCGATGGCGCCATGTTCCAGCAGAAATTCGGCGCGCTGAAAGCCTTCAGGCAGGGTTTCCCGTACCGTCTGCTCAATCACACGCGGCCCGGCGAACCCGATCCAGGCGTTGGGTTCGGCTATATTGATATCACCGAGCATGGCAAAACTGGCGGATACGCCGCCCATGGTCGGATCAGTCATTATCGAAATATAAGGCAGGCCTTGTTGTTCCAGCCGGGCCAGAGCCGCCGATGTCTTCGCCATTTGCATCAGGGAAAACAGCGACTCCTGCATGCGCGCGCCGCCGGATGCGGAAACGCAGACCAAGGCTGCATTGTGTTCCATGGCATGGTTCGCCGCGCGCACAAATTTTTCACCCACCACGGAACCCATGGAACCGCCGATAAAACGGTATTCGAAGGCGGCGACCACGGCCGGCTGCGAGTCAATGGTTCCGGCCACTACCACCATGGCGTCTTTTTCGCCGGTGGCTTTTTGCGCATCCTTGAGGCGATCGACATATTTTTTTCGGTCCTTGAATTTGAGTATGTCCACCGATTTCAATGATTCGGCGATTTCCACGCGATCCGGCTCGTCCAGCAGCAGGTCGATGCGCTCACGCGCACCCAGCTTGTTGTGATGGCCACATTTGGGGCAGACCTGCAACGAGCGATCCAGCTCGGCCCGATACAGCACGGACTGGCAGGCCGGGCATTTACTCCACAGCCCTTCCGGCACACTTTTCTTGCCGAATGTCGCGCCGCTTTTGACTTTTGGCGGAAGGATTTTGTCGAACCAGTTCATAATCTGTACCTATTGCTCGTCCAGCGCCTGCCTCAGGCTGGAGATGAATTCAGTCAATTCACTGTGCATTTTCTGCGGATTGTCGCCATGGGCTTCTACCCGCTTGACAACAGCACTGCCAACAATAACAGCATCCGCCAGCCGCGCCATGCGGGCAGCCGTTTGCGGGCTGTTGATGCCGAAACCCACTCCCACCGGCAAATCCACATGGCGGCGAATGGTGGCAATCTTGTCCGCCACTTCAGTCAGATCCGGGTCGCCGCCGCCGGTAACGCCGCGCAGGGAGACATAATATACAAAGCCGCCGCTGGCCTCGCCAACACTTTCCATGCGCTGTTCGGCGCTGGTGGGCGCCAGCAGGAAAATCGGGTCAAGCCCCTCGCCCTTGAGTGCGCCTATATAGTCGACGCCCTCCTCCGGCGGCATATCCACGGTGATGACGCCATCGGTACCCGCGCCGGCCGCTTCTTTGGCAAAGGCTTCATAGCCGGTCACTTCGATGGGGTTCACATAGCCCATCAGTATCACAGGGGTCTTTTCGTTCTGTTTGCGGAAACGCCGCACCATGTCAATCACATCGTGAATTGAGACACCGTGCTGCAGCGCCCGTTCACTAGCTTTCTGTATCACCGGACCTTCCGCCATGGGATCGGAGAAAGGGATACCTAGCTCAATGATATCGGCGCCTGCGGCCACCAGTGTATGCATCATGTCCACAGTCTGATCCGGATGCGGATCGCCAGCGGTAATGAATGGAATCAGGGCAGTGCGACCCTGTTGCTTCAGGTCCGCAAAAACACGGGAAATTCTGGACATCAGACCGTTACCCCCTCGCGCACCGCGATGGTATGCACATCCTTGTCGCCGCGTCCGGACAGGTTGATGACGACTATCTTGTCCTTTTCCATGTCCGCCGCCAGCTTCATTCCATAGGCCACGGCGTGGCTCGATTCCAGCGCCGGCAAGATACCTTCCACCCGCGTCAGGGTATGAAATGCCTGCAGCGCCTCGGTATCGTCTATGGCGCCATACACAGCACGGCCAGTGTCTTTCAGCCAGGCGTGTTCCGGCCCGACGCCAGGATAATCCAGACCGGCGGAAATGGAATGGGTTTCGATAATCTGGCCGTTGGGGTCTTCCATCAGATAAGTGCGATTGCCGTGCAGCACGCCGGGCTGACCCGCACACAGCGGCGCGGCGTGATGGCCTGTTTCCAGCCCGTCGCCCGCCGCTTCGACGCCATGGAGGGCCACCTCTTCATTTTCAAGAAAGGGATAAAAAGCACCCATGGCATTGGAGCCGCCGCCGACGCAGGCCACCACCGCGTCGGGCAAGCGCCCTTCGGCCTGCATGATCTGAGTTTTCATCTCACGGCCGATAATGGCCTGAAAATCGCGCACCATGGCCGGATACGGATGCGGCCCCGCTACCGTGCCAATAATGTAAAAGGTATCTTCCACGTTGGTCACCCAGTCGCGCATGGCCTCGTTCAGCGCGTCTTTCAGAGTGCGCGATCCGGAAGTTACCGGCACCACTTCCGCACCGAGCAGTTTCATGCGGAACACGTTGATGGCCTGACGCTCGATATCGGTTTCGCCCATGTACACCACGCAGTCCATGCCAAAACGGGCAGCCACCGTAGCCGTTGCCACGCCATGCTGCCCGGCGCCGGTCTCGGCGATGACGCGCTGCTTGCCCATATGCCGCGCCAGCAGAGCCTGGCCGATGGTGTTGTTAATCTTGTGTGCACCGGTGTGATTAAGGTCTTCGCGCTTGAGATAGATTCTGGCGCCGCCGGCCTGTTCGGTCAGGCGTTTGGCAAAATACAGCGGACTGGGCCGACCGACGTAATGTTTGAGGTCACTTTCAAATTCGGCGATAAAGTCAGGATCAGCCAGATAGTGCTGATAGGCCTGGTTCAACTCGGCCAGCGGCTGCATCAGGGTTTCGGCGACAAACAGCCCGCCGTAAGGGCCGAAATGCCCATGCTTGTCGGGCCATTGATTGCCAGATGGGGATTGGGAAGACACGTGTTGCCCCTGTGTAGTTATCGGTTTTGCGGCGACGATTTCACCGCGCTGACGAAAGCCTGTATTTTCTTGTGATCCTTGATCCCAGGCGAGCGTTCCACGCCGGAACTGACATCCACGGCATACGGCTGCACCAGTCGTATTGCTTCCGCCACGTTGCCGGCATTGAGGCCGCCTGCCAGTATGATACGGCCACGGCCCTGCTGCGGCGCAAGACTCCAGTCAAACGTCCTGCCGCTGCCGCCATGAACCAGCTCATCGGGCGTATCCAGCAACAG
>QOAV01000100.1 GCA_003972845.1 Gammaproteobacteria bacterium | reverse complement strand
TCCGGCTTTATGCGCCAGGGTGAAAGCGGTTTTCATCTGGCCCAGAATCTGTGGCTCGCCCAGTACCAGGGAAACCAGCCCGGAAGCGACCCGGAAAGCATGTTTGACCGCATCAGAGCCGGTGTGACGGTACAGATGGGGCTGCAGCTCGCGGCAGCTGATTCTGGCGTTGTCGCAAAGCCATTCCACGGCTCGGTCGATATTCTCGTTTTGCGCGCCGGCGTAGACCTCGGTGCGGTTGCAGGTAGATAAAATAGCCGCTTCACCGGCATCGCCGTTGCTGCAGACTTCCCGCAGGGCAGGCGCAAGTCTCTCTTCGGGAAACGCGAGTTTTTCCCGAACATCGACCGGAGCCGTTTTATGATTGACGCCAAATGCAAACAGTTGCATGTATCGAATTATACCAGAAGGCCTGAAAAACGGGTGGGATTGTGCCGTCTGGCGCGGCTGTGTCAAGGATTCTGCATCACTGAAATACGTCACCAGGCTGCTGTGTGCAAGAAAAATGCCCGTGTAGTGCTGCGAACCGGCTCAAGCCCGGCTATACTTCGGCGCTTGAAACTCGGATAGCATGCTGCTGTCTTTAGATAAATGCATCACCAAGCATTCACCGGAACGGATATGCCTGAAAACAGTAAAATAAAACTTTCTTTTTCATTGCGAAGCCTGCTGGCTGTCGCGAGCGCGAGCCTGATACTCAGCGGTTGTGGCGGCGTGCTCGACAAGGTCAAATTCGGACAGGCCAGGGACGAAAGCCCGGCGGTCGGCGCTATCAGCAACGACGAAGCGGTCAGCCCGCCGCAGGACGTGGATGCGGAAGCGACTCTGGTTTACCAGATATTGCTGGGCGAAATAGCTCACCAGCGTGGCGATATCCATTTGTCCGCCGAGGCTTTCTACCGCGCAGCCAAAGATACGCGTGACAAGGCTCTGGTGAAGCGCGCCACCACCATGGCCATCGCAGCGAAGCAATATGACATGGCCCAGGATCTGGCGCAGATATGGGCGGAAGAAATGCCCGATGACCCCATCGGCCACGATACTCTCGGCCTGCTGCTACTGGAAAAAGGTGATGTGCAGGGAGCGAAGAAGCAGCTGTCCCGGTCGGTTTCTTTGCGCAAGGATCAGTTGGCCGCAGCGTTTCAGCGCGTGGCGGAAATCATTTCCAGCAGAAAAGGCGTTAGCGCCGTTCAGAAGATTGCGGTCATGAAATCCATCGCCGACCAATACCCGAAAGAGGCGGATGCCCAGTATTCCCTGGCTTATGTTGCCCTGCTGGCGGATGACGCGGGCACAGCGCTGGCCGCTGTGAACAAGGCGTTGACAATGCGGCCGGACTGGCAGGAAGCCGCGCTCATCAAACTGAGCTTGCTGGAGGAAAAGAAAGACCTGCCGGCGCTGAAAAAATTTGCCAGCGATTTTCTCGGCAAATACCCTCAATCCCGCCAGTTCCGCGTGGCTTACGCCCGTGCGCTGATTACCAGTGATGACCTGAAAGAGGCCACCCGGCAATTCAAACAGGTGCTCAAGTACGAGCCCGATTCGGCCGAAGCAGCGCTGGCGGTGGGATTGCTGGCGCTGGACTCCGAAGACTACGATGAAGCAGAGAAATATCTGCTCAAGGTGCTGGAGCTGGATGATACGCAAGACCAGGCCCAGCTTTACCTGGGGCAGGTTGCCGAGGCGCGCAAACAGTATGACAAGGCGATCAAGTGGTACGGCGCGGTAAAGAAACCGGAACTGCAGATGGAGGCTCGTCTGCGTCTGATCGGAGCCATGGCCAACAAGGGCGATGTGGATGGCGCCCTGAAATTGCTGGATGCGACTCCGGCGTTCGATCGCGAGCAGCGCATACAGGTCTACCTCAGCCGGGAAAATATTCTTCGTCAGGCGGGACGCGACAAGGAAGCGCTTGAAGTGCTGAACAAGGCGCTGAAAGAATATCCCGCCGATCCCGACCTGCTGTATTCGCGCGGGCTGATTGCGGCAAATCTGCATGATATCGAGCTGGCCGAAACCGATTTGCGCGAAGTGCTGAAGCTGGAGCCGGACAATGCCCACGCCATGAATGCGCTGGGCTACACTCTGGCCGAATCCACCGATCGTTATGACGAAGCGCGCCAGCTGATTACCCGGGCGCTGGAGCTGAGGCCGGGCGATCCATTTATCCTGGACAGCCTGGGCTGGGTGGAATACAAGCTGGGCAATACGGATCAGGCCATCGAACTGCTGCGCAAGGCGATGAAAGAAAAATATGATCCGGAAATTGCCGCCCATCTCAGCGAAGCGCTGTACAGCAAAGGTGACAGAAAGGCCGCCAAGGCCCTGCTGACCAAGGCGCTGGCGGATGATCCCAAGCACGAGGCATTGATCAAGGCGGCTGAGAAAATCGGCCAGTGAAACGCCTGGTTGTCTCGGCGCTGATACTGCTGTCCGGTTGCGCCCTGCATACGCCACCGCCGGTAGTCGATGCACCCGAACAGGTCTGGAACGAACAACGCGCCCGCCGTGAAGCCATTACCAGCTGGGGCATCACCGGTAAACTGGCCATCAATACGCCGGTAAAAAGCGGTACGGCCAGCTTCAACTGGCGTCATGCTCCCCAACATGACTCCCTGGACATTCGCGGGCCTCTTGGCAGCGGTCACGCGCGGCTGGAATCAAACAGCGAAGGCGTCTCTCTGACGGACAGTACGGGCAAACAGTATTCCGACCAGAATGCCGAAACCCTGTTGATGAATGCGCTGGGTTGGGAAATACCGGTTGGCGGGTTGCAAGCCTGGGTGCGCGGTGTACCCTTGGCAGATGTGCTTCATGTCTATGAGCTGGATGACAGCGGACGTCTGGCAAAACTGATTCAGGATGGCTGGGAAATCAGATACCGGGGCTGGACCGAAGTCAATGGCACGGAGATGCCACGCAAAATCTTCATGAAAACACTACGATTTACAAGTATTTTAGCTGGGATACCAACCCTATTGGCCACGAAATTTAGACCGACGTGCGATGATTTTGAATTATTGTCCGACTCAAACACTCTAAAAACAAGGGCTTTGTGTTAACACAATATTTGGCTAAAAATCACTGTTTTTTCTGCGAGAGCAAGGATATTTTAAAATCTAATATTTTTTGAAACGATTCTCCCTTGGTCCTGTCCGACCGATACTTTAGTGATGGTATTCCTAAATTATATC